>JAUYQP010000018.1 GCA_030697205.1 Mycobacteriales bacterium | reverse complement strand
AGCGTCAAGGAACTCGTCTCCGCGATCAGCCGGTTCATCGAAGGCTGGAACGACCGCTGCCACCCCTTCACCTGGACCAAGACCGCCGACGAGATCCTCACCCACGCCGTCCGTAAGACAACTTCAGACGCGGACCACTAGTGGTCGATGGCGGCGGTCTTGAAATGCGAGCGGGCAGCGTCCGCACGGGTTCGCAGGCGTCCGCTCAAGCGTGAAACGCTGGGTCCGAGTCGAGAGTTCGTCCGCCAGTGTCCGCCGAAGGTGGTCGGGGTTGCTGGCGGGTTGCTGGCGGCGAGATCCGCCCTGGTGCCGCTTGGACAGGTCATGCTGTGCAGCGTGTATGAGTGCGACGACTGCTTCGGCTCCCGTGCAGTCCCGGACGTGTCCGGTGACTACCAGGCGTGCCCGTCGTGCGTGATCGACGCGGGCAACACCTTCGTGGTCTACGAAGCCGAGGGTGACAGTTGAGCCACGCAGACTTGCCGCCAACCGCTGCACTGACCAATCGCCAGGTCGAGGCTGCCGCCATCGAGTTCGTCATCGCTCGGGAGGCTGAGGAGGGACGAGTCGCAACGGACACCCGCTACCAGGGCGAGGCGGGTGACGTGGTGTCCGGCGACAGGGTGGTCGAGGTGAAGGCGTTCGGCGGCTCCGCTCGGGGTGCCGACCTCTGGCTTGAGACCCGGCAGGTTGAGGAGGGCCGGTCAAACCCGAACTTCTGGCTCTACCTCGTCGAGAACATCCGGCAGGGCGACCCGGCCCACTATCGCCTGCTCCGCATCGGCGGCGAGCAGTTGCAAGCCCTACTTGCCCGAGCCCGCGAGAAGCACTACTTCGAGGTGCCCTTTCCGGTCGCTGTCTACGACGCAACCCTTCGGGATCAGGCAGGTCCGACCTCCACGAGGTAGGTAGCGTGGTCGCTCAAGGGCTTCCCCTCGACTGAGGTCGGCATGAGTATGTTGGCGTCGCTGGTCGTCCAACCCGAAGGTACGGCGATGTGGTCGATGCTCTTGATGGTGTCGATGCGGTGGTCCAGGTGCCCGGTCACGGGATGGAGGTCGAGCGACTCGAAGGCTTCCAGAAGTAGAGCCTGCCCGGCGAGGCTCCCTGCCGTTTCGCGGCCTTCAAGGGCTTGGTTGAAGTCACCCCCCCAGATGACCGTCTCGGAGCCGTCACGGGCCGTCCTGATGGCGTCCTGGTGGGCGTCCAGCGACTCTGCGAAGCGGACGCCGTGCTTCGCGGTCGGCTCACCGGGCCAAGAGGTCTTCGCACCGCGCCAAGGCATCACGGAGCAGGCCACCAGTGCCGAACCATGAGGGGTGGCGACACGGGCCAGCGCCAGGCCGACGTGAGGCGACGGAAGTGCCACCAGGGGCCAGGGGCTGCTGATGGCGGACCATCGCTGCTTGGGTTTGATCTGGCGGGGCTCGGAGTGGTGGATGCACTGGTCGTCAAGTGAGACGCCGAGGTGGACCTCGGTGAGCAGCCAGATGTCAGCGGCCATCGCTTCCATGGCCTTGCGCTGCGCCGCTGCCTTGGGTCCCGGCGGAGCGGCCTGCTGCAAGTTCCACGTGCCGACCTTCATGGTCATCGGGCCGAGCGACGGTAGCCCGAGGCGACCGCTTCATCTTCGGTGGCGAAGCACCTGACAGGCGTCGTCCTGGCGTAGAACACGCCACTCGGCACGTGGTAGATCTTCGTGCTTCCGTTCTGGCTTCTGTTGCCCTTGATTGGATGCCCGCTCGGGCACGAGGTAGGACTTGCGGGGGCAACGCCAGGGAGTCGCTCCCGGCTGGCATACAGCGCCCCGGTCGTTCCCGCCGCGATCAGCGCGACGGCGAGCCCGCCGATGAGCCAAAGGCGGCGTTGCCGTCCTGCGGCTTCGGCCTCCTCGGCCTGCCTCTGCCGGTCCAGGGCCTGCGCTGCCTGGACCTGCGCCTTGCGGCTGTCCTCCTGGGCACGCTTGCGGTCACCTTCGACCTGGCGTAGTTGCTTCTCCAACGCCTTCACGTCGTTGGACTCCTGGCGAAGTCGTTGCAGTTCGGCAGCGCCCTCGGAGGACAGCCCTGGTCCGCTCCCGGTGACGGCTCTCGCCTGCTGTAACGCCAACTCGATCTGACGTATGCACCGGGCAGGGTCCTTCGTAAAGTCGCTGTTGGCGAAGCGCAGGACCATCCACCCTTGGGCGGACAGTGCCGTCTGCCGCCGCAGGAAGTCGCTGAACTGCTGGCTCGTCATGCCGGTCGTCGTGCCGGGGACCTTGTTGAAGCCGTCAACCTCGATGGCTACTCGAACTGAGCCATCTACGACGGCGAAGTCCATGCGGCGAGGCATCCCGTCCAGATCTGTGAACGCACCCTGCACCTGCACGGCGTCAGGAGACAGCCCTGTGACACGCGACAGGATCAGGTTGGCGAACGTCCACTCGTACGGCGTCTTCGCGCCTACGAGCGTTGTTCTGTTCCGAGCCAGCCAGGTGTCCCAGTCCGCTGTCGCCGCCATGCGGCGCAGACTATGACGCACCAGCGGATCTCATGGCCCTGCTGACAGGCTTCTGAGCGTGGACAAGGATGACTTCATCGCCCGCTACCCGGCCTTGTGGCACCTCGCGTCGGCGGCGTCGTGGCCCAGCAGGTCAACAGATCCCGCTTGAGTGGAGAGACTCCGAACGCATCAACCCCAAGAAGTTCACGGTGGTCAGCGAGATCCCTTACCGGAGCGACGGAAGCGCACGCAGATACCTGTGTGAGTGATGACCTGCTGCTTCGACATGCCGCTACCCGCTGCGGACGACTTCCTTGCCAAGGGGTGCCAGCGCCAGCACCGAGAGGCGGAAGGCGACGATCCCGAACGGAATGCCGATGACCGTGAGGCAGAGCAGCAGGCCGCTCACGATGTGTCCGAGAGCGATCCACAGGCCAGCCAAGAAGAACCACAGAATGTTGCCGAGGGTGCTCGCCGCTCCTGCTCGGGGGCTCTTCACGACCCTCCTGCCGAAGGGCCAGATCACGTAGGTAGCGAGCCGCCAGGACGCGATGCCGAAGGGCGCAGTCACGACGAGGATGGTCATGACGAAGGCGGCGATGGCGTAGCCCAGGGCCAGCCAGATGCCAGCAAGGAGGAACCAGAGCACGTTGCCGATGGTCTTCACGAGGACGTGACTCTACGGGGGGCTAGAGCGTCTTCACGGACTTCACGAGCAACCATCCATCGCTCGTCTCACCGTTGATGGTCCTCTCCACGGCCTTGACCACCATCTCCACGCGGGTCCCGTCGCCCCAGCCGGTGGTGAGGCTGCGGTCTACGAAGACCGGCAAGTCTTGCTTGCCACCCTCGGCCTTGAGTAGCACCCAGTACTCGCCGGTCGCGCCGACACCCCACAAGCCGGACTGGAACAACTCGCCGGTGATTCGGAAGCGGTCGCCCACCTTGATGCCGCCACTCCTGCCCGCGTTCAGCCGATCCAGCAGGGCATCCACCGTGGTGTTGGAGAGCGGGCCATCTGGGGGCTCGACTGGTTGGCCCGGTACGGCTCCGTCCTCGGTCGCCTCCGGCGATGGTTCCGCCGTCTCCTCGGGCGTGGGGGCCTCAGTCACCGCCGGGGTGGTTGCAGCCACTGCGGTGGGTGTTGCCTTCACCGTTGCGGCCTCGTCGTCGTCGCCGTTGCCTCCCAGCGCGGCGCCCACCCCAAGAATGCCCAACAGCACAGCCGCAACGACTCCACCGATCAGGATCTGGCGCAGCGGCAGCGGCGGCTTGACCTTGCGAAAGTTCAGGGTGGTGTGCAGCGTGGCGCTGTCCTGGCCCACCAGTTCCCAGCCCTGCGCCTGCCACTTGGCGATGGATCGGCCCTCGGTGCCGCGCATGGCCTTGACGGACTTCAACTCGAATCGCACATCGCTGTCAGCCACGCTGCCTCGGTCTCCGTCCGGTAGAACCCAACAGGCTTGGGCGAGTATGCGTCATCGGCTCGGGCGACAACCCTGCCCGTCCGTCCGCAGATTGCTGTGACAGCCGGGACATTAGGGCAGCGAGAGCGGCTGCCGCCTTCCTGCGATCCTCCTCGGTAAGCCTCGATCCACCGTTCTGCTTGAGGTGAGCGGCGTGCCGTGACGCACGAATGCCCTGCTGTGCAACGAGAATGTGGCTTGCGACGGCAACAATCTCGAACACACAGAAGGGCATCCGTGGGATGCGAGTCTGCCATGGCGTCACGGCCACCTTTGATGATCCGAACCTGGTGTCGTGCGCGGGTCTCGCGCCGGTACTGGAACTCGCCGAGCGAGCCGGCCTGCAAGACCTGATCGGTGAGCACGTGAAGATCGACAAGCCCGGTGGCAGCAACCCGGTCCTGAAGGTCGTGGCGCTGATCGCGGGGATGGTCGCGGGTGCGGACTCGATCGACGACATGGCTCTGCTGCGGCACGGCGCGATGGGCCGGCTGTTCACCGGGGTCCGGGGCCCCTCGACATTGGGGACGTTCCTGCGGTCCTTCACCTTCGGATACGTCCGCCAGCTCGACGCTGTCGCGTCGCGGTTCCTGATCAACGTGGCGAAGGCCGCGCCGCTGCTGTCCGCTGGCGGTCCCGGTCAGGACCCGGTGACCTACGTCGATGTCGATGACACCGTGAAGCCGACGTTCGGCTACGCCAAGCAGGGAGCCGGTCGTGGCTACACCGGCGTCAAGGGCCTCAACGTGCTGCTCGCCACGGTCAGCTCCGCGAGCCGCCGACCGGTGATCGCCGCGGTCCGGCTCCGCAAAGGCTCCACGAACAGCGCGAGCGGCGCGCACCGGTTCGTCGCCGACGCCCTGATCACCGCCAAGAAGGCCGGCGCGGCACCGGTGCTGGTGCTCCGCGCCGACTCGGCGTTCTTCCAGTCCGACGTGATCGCTGCGGTGCTGCGCCGCAAGGCCTGCTTCTCGATCACCGCCCGGCTCAACACGCCGGTCCGCAACGCGATCGACGCGATCGCAGCGGACGCCTGGACCCCGATCAAGTACACCGACGCGGTCTGGGATGACACCGCCCAGGCCTGGATCAGCGAAGCCGAGGTCGCCGAGATCGACTTCACCGCGTTCAGCTCACTCGCCAAAGCCAAGCAGGTCACCGCCCGGCTGATCGTGCGGCGCGTGCCCGACGTCAACCCCGCGAACCAGAACCCGCTGTTCACCGTCTACCGCCACCACGCCGTGTTCACCAACAGCCCCCTGCCGATGCTCCAGGCGGAGAAGGCACACCGCGGACACGCGATCGTCGAGCAAGTCATCGCGGACCTGAAGAACGGGCCACTCGCGCACCTTCCCTCCGGCAACTTCTCCGCGAACAGCGCCTGGCTGGTCTGCGCCGCCATCGCCTTCAACCTCACCCGCGCCGCCGGCGCCCTCGCCTCGACGTTCCACGCCAAAGCGACCACCGGCACGATCCGCACGCAGCTCATCAACGTCCCGGGACGGCTCGCCCGCTCCGCGCGACGGCTCACGCTGCACCTACCGACCGACTGGCCTTGGCAGCACGCTTGGGAACAACTCGCTGCGGCCACACGCGAAGGCCCACCACTCGCAGCCTGACCCACCCACCGTCCGCCAGGACCCAGCAGGAACAACGTGGAGAACCGGTCAGCCCGGGCCTACAAGCACGCCCCTAGCCGCCGAGGCATTACCCGACCCCGCGGAACCCTTGATCATCAACGCGACGGTGGATCGAGGGTAAGACAGCCTGGGCTGTTGCTGTAGGCCACGAACTGCTCTGGGAACGCGATGTGGCCTGCTCTTTGGGTGAAGTCGAGGATGGCCTGCCAGCCCCTCTTGTGACCAAGTACCGCCTCGACCCGCACCGGATAGTCCTTGGCCTCCAACTAGAAGCCGGGGAAGGCCCGACTGGTCCGATGACGCCCCGGTCTGGTTCGAGATCACCGAACAGACCGACGAATGACACCGCCCGGCGACATCGCCGTAGCGACCTGGAACACCGCCCGCAGAGCCAATGCACCGACACCAGTTGCGGCAGGCCACTGGCAAGGGGCAACCTGCGCCCGCTGCGCCCGACTTCGGGGCAGACTTCACTGGTGACTGGACAGTTGTGGGTGATCAGGGCGGGTGAGCAGGCTCGCTATGTCTCCGAGTTCGAGAGCGGCGGCTACATCGCCGTGGGCTTCGCCGGGTTGGCGACGGACGACCTCGTGGCCGCTGGACCGGAGACGATCAAGGCTCGGGCGAAGGACAACGGCTTGAAGAACGCCGCCGGTCAGTTGATCAACTTCGCCTTCAACGTCGAGGTGGACGACCTCGTGATCGTGCCCCGGCTGCCGAAGCGCCGGGACTATCTCGTGGGGCGGGTCACCGGGCCATACCGGCACGTCCAGGCGGGCCTCCCAGGCGACCACAACCACCAGCGTCCCGTGGAGTGGCTGGGCGCGTTCGACAAGGATGCGTTGAGCCAGGAGGCGACTAACACTCTCGGTGCGATCATGACCATCTTTCGGCCCACGCGGGCCGAAGCCGAGTTGCGCACGCTCATCACCGACCTCACCCCCCTCGCGCCCGGCCCCGTGACGCCTAGCCAACTGGTTCCTACCGTTCCGGTCACCCCCGGCCCCGTGACGCCTAGCCAGCCGGTTCCTACCGTTCCGGTCACCCCCGGCCCGGAGGACGCCAAAGCGGTTCCTACGAGACCGCTCGGCAGCACACTGCCGCCGGTCCAACTCGACGTTCGGCTTGATGGTCACGGACGCGCCACCGTCGTGTGCGACCACCCGGCGATGGTTATGGAGCAGGTCCCACGCCACCTGGACCCGGCTGGTGACTGGGGCGGCGTGCCCGGCATCTACGTCCTGACGGGGACACATCTTGAGCAGGCTTCCGCCAGGACCGGCCTTGAGCGCACCCTGACGACGACCCTCATCGTCAGGCCGTGGGCCTACGTGGGGCTCAGTGAGGACTTCCTGGGCCGTCTCAGCAGCCACCGCCAGAGCAAGCCCGAGTGGCGACGGGCACTGCTAGTGCGAAGCGGCGGGACGCCGTTCGCAAGCGACGACATCAAGCACCTTGAAGCCAAGGTCCACGCCGTGCTCGCGGGTACTGGCGAGGTCCGGCTCGACCAAGCCACTCCACGCGGCAACCTGTCCGCGCAGCCGAGGAACGTCGCGCTGCTTGACGCCTGCGCCGATGCAGTCGTATCGGTTCTGCGACTCACCGGAACGCTCATCTGAGGTGAGCAGAGCGACCCCCCACCGTGCGCACCTCTCGGGCCGTGACCGTCGCCCGCCGACGAACACAAGATGCTGACGGCGACGCGCTGGACCCGGTTCGGCCACGACCGGCTCTACGTGAAGACCACAGCAGGCGAGACGGTCGGTTGGCTCGACTTGCTGACCGGCGAGAGCACGGTTGAACGTGCCGACCTGACTGCGCAGTTCCACGAGGCCGTCCGAGCCCACCAGGCGGACCAGGGGATGACTACGGCTGCTCCGTCCTCCGCCGAGGCCGTAGGCGCCCTCACGAGCCCCCAGGGGGCTGTTCCCGATTCCGACTACGCGGTGGAAGTGGGCTGGACCGACCTGGCCCTCAACAAGCCCGGCCAAGGCGTCCGGGCAGAGGCTGAGTCTCTTCTGGCCGAGATGAAGGGGCAGTCCAAGGTCGGCACCTTCCTCAAGCGGGCGTTCGATGTTTACACCGACGAGCGGGCGTTCCGCGTCGGCGCTGATGGCGAGGAGGCGGTGGGTACTCGACTCGACCGGCTGACCAAGCACGGGGCACGGGTCATCCACTCCATTCCGCTGCGTCCGGGCAACCACGCGCCGGACATCGATCACCTCGTCATCGCCAAGGGCGGCGTCTACCCGGTCAACACCAAGCGGCACCCCGGCGGCACCGTGTGGGTCGGCGAGCGAACCATCCTCGTCAACGGCCAGAAGACCGACTACCTCCTCAAGTCCCGTAGGGAGGCCGAGCGGGTCAGGAAGGCGCTGCTCGCCCACCTGGGCGTCGAGGTGCCCGTGAAGCCGGTGCTTGTCTTTCTCACGGGCACCGTGATCCCCCAGGTCACCATCAAGCAGATGCCGCCCGACGTTCTCGTGCTGGACCGCATGGACATCCCCAGCACGTTCAAGCGCGCCCCCGAGCGCATGACGCCGGAGATGATCGAGCGCGTCTACGAGATGTCCCGACGAAGCAGCACGTGGTGGCCGAAGTGATAGACGACTGACCTCGGCAGGCGTCCTCACATCTGCTGGTCGAAGCGAGCGGACGTAACGGTTCGGTCACGCACATCAAGATCTTGGGGAAATGGCCGTTCTCGGGTCGACTAGTCCCCAGGATCTTGATGCTGTTGCCGGTCGACCGTTTGCCAACTCCTGTCCAGAGTCGTAGAGATGGACAGTCCAGCCGGAAGGTTGGCGCCATCCACGGAACTGATGACGGACCTCTGGCAATCGGCTTTGCTCACCGAGGTCCCCCCGCCGAGAGGTGCTCGACTTTGGACAGCCGGTCGACGCCCACCGTCTGGAGCGCGCAAGACGCATGCAGCCTCTTCCCGTCACGAGTGCTCCCGTTGCTCCTGGACACGTCTGTGTCGAACGAGATGGTGGCTCTCCTTGTCGGTGTGGACGCATTCCTCGTTGAAGAGCGTGCGCGGCACCCGGAGTCGGAGGGAGCCTTCGTTCAGCAGCGAGACATCTGCCGGGCCAGCGGACTTGACCTCAAGACCGTCTACTCCACCAAGGACCGCAACGGCCAGACGTTGATCGGTCGAGCCCAGGCCGACCACGGCCTGCTGTACATCGCGGGCAGGCCGCGAAAGGTCCTTCACAAGCGGCGCGGTCAGGTAGCCGAGGCAGGCACCTACTCCTGGATGAGCGGACACTCTTCCCACACAGGCTGCGAGCCCTCTAGTAGTACTTCAACCCCTGAGAGGGTTGTCGAGTCAACTCCGAGGTCTTGTAGTGGAGATAAGCCGACCACAGCCTGTGTGGGAACTCTGTCCGCCAACCTTGAAGGCCAGCAGCCAGCGGAGGGCTGCGCCCGTGAGGACCTGGCTGCCCTGGTGAACCCTGCCTCGGTGATCTGGATGGACAAGAACATGGGACGGCTTGCCTGGCGGGCCACGTGCATGCTCCTGGTGACCGCCGGGGTCGCCCCACGGCAAGTCACGTCGCAGTACCTGGCGGACCTTGTGGGCCGAGACCTCAGGACCGGACGCCGCCTCCTGGGCAGGCTCCGAGGCAACCTCGTGCGCAGCAACGGAAACACCCACACCTTCGACGTCCGACCGCTCCTGGCCAGGCGCCTTGACTCGATGGAAGGAGGACGAGACGTCCTGCTCGGTGCGGGGGAGAGACGTCCCCGACGAGACCTTGGTGACTCTGGATACAACGCGGCGCTGAGCCGCCGATACCTGGAGTCCATGGCAGCCCGACCGGATGAGGGCTCCGTCGACTGGTTCCTGGGCCACCGCGACGCGCTGCTGGACGCTGCTGCCGAGGTGTCCGCCGACCAGGTCTGGGTCGCACGCGTCCGGTCGCTCACGCTGGAATCAACCCCATCGTTTCTCGCCGGGTCTACCGCCTGGGCGAGGACGTCGGCTTCCACCGCCGCCGAGTCCCCGGTGCCCAAGGCCGAGATGACCGCTCAGCGTCTGCAAGCCATGGCGGACAGGGTGAACGGAGTCGTCCCCTGGTCTCCCTCGTCGACCCCACCGGTCCACCTCAGCCCGTTTGAGCCCGACCTGGAGGTGGGTGACGTCGAGGTCGTGTCCGTCCACCTAGAGCCCACAGGAAGACGAGGGGTCCGAACAGCCGTGGGCCTGGGCTAGGCGAGCCGCATGTGCAACCTGCGTGACTCTGCCTCCTCCGCAGAGGTGACCTCCGAGACCGCTCGGGCCAGCACGTCCGTGGCCGTCGCCGTGCTGGCTGCCACGACGACTATCCGGTTGCCGAGAGAGCCGCTAGGGACCTGGAGTCGCAGGACGCAGCGTCCCCGCCGGTCGCTGCCCCATGTCGTTGTCGCTGATCGTCGTCGGCACCACGAGAGGGCATCCTCCTCTGACATCGGTTGATCGCCTCCACCCAAGAACCTGCCTTCCCAGCCCCAAGATGTTGGGGAGTGAAGGTGTACTTAGCCAGACCTTACTTAGGTACCCCTAACTAAGTCACCACGTGAACGTCCGTGGGGCCGTGCAGTGCTCGACCAAGTATCCGACCCGGCGGAGGGACACGGCCATGTGATGCGCAGGGCCACTGCGACAGGCGTGCACGTGGACGAGGCCAATCGTCAACGGGTCACCAGCAAGGGCCGCGTCCTCAAGCAACCGGATCACCGGCCAGATGGTGTCCTCGGCGCCGAGGTCGTGATCGAGCCAGAGGTGCTCCACGCGCACCTCACGGAGTTCTTCCAGAAGGTCGACACCAGCAGCGGACGACCTGGCAGTCAGGCAGGGTCTGTCGTCGCGAAAGCGCCTGACATCGTCGATCAGGACCGTCTCGACGCCAGTCGCCCGCAGCGAGCCGAAGGTGCCGGTCAGGGGACCACCCTCAGGTCGGCTGGCGGGGCAGGGAACCAGTCGTCCGGGTCGTCCGAGACCGGCAAGTCACCCTTGCTGGACGCGATCTGCCAGGTGATGTCGTCCTCGGCCCACCCCGCGAGCCGTAGGACGACCTCGGCCACCTCGAAGGACGGCACCACCGCCGTGGCGCGCTTCTGAATCACCCGCAGCGCATGGTCCGGGCGGTCGGTGAAGGCGAACAGCCCAACGAGATTGGTTGGTGCTGCTCCCACCACAAGTCGGTCGTGAATCCACCAGGTCCCGGTCATCGCTAGTCCGGGCTCGGGGGTAGTCGAGGTCAAGCGTCGATCCACCCTCCGGTCGCACCGCCGGTGGCCATCGTGAACATGCGCTCACAGGTCTCGCACGTCTGGAACCGCCTCGGGTCGTTGCTCGGCGTGAAGGTCCAGCCGCAGTTGGCGGTGACGGTCCCGCCCGTGACGCGGGCTCTCGTGATCAACGTGGCGCCGTCGTAGTCGGGGCCAGGGGGGACGATGTGAGCGAACCTCGGCTCTCCGGCTTGAGGGTCGACTTCGACGTCTCGATCTGTCTGGGTACTCACCGGAGCGCTCCCTTGATCAGGATGATGGAGGAGCGGCGAATGTCGGTCTCGCTCTTCTGCCGGGCTACGGCCAACGCTTCCAGGACCGCCGACAGGGGCCGCTCCGCGTCCACGGCACGTTCGACGACCAGGACTCGCTCGGCGTCGAGTTCCTTCGCCACTCTGGCTACGGTCGCGTCGCCATCGTCATGAACGCGCAAGGTCGCCCGTGCGTCCACGAGCCACGCCACGCCATCAGCGATGGCCTCCCACTGCCCCTGAGTGGCATCCCGAACATCCGTACCGGCTGGTGCTTGCGTGCCTCTCACCGGGGCTTGATGCCGTGGTTCTCGATGAGGTCGTTCGTCTCGCTGTAGTAGTCGGGCTCGTAGAACCCTGTGTCGCCGTCTGGGCTGCTTGGAGACTCCTCCGCGCCGCCTCCGCCGATCACGACCAGTGCAGCAAGGACCAGGCCGGTGCCCGCCAGGACACGTGTCCGGGTGGAGGTGGCAGCCAGCCTGGCTCCGACAGTCGGCCCCACGGAGGGTGCGCCTTGCGCTGGCGAGACTGGTGGATGGAGAGGCCACGAAGGCGAGGCTGGAGGCTGTACCGGCGTGCTCCAACGCAAGCCGTCCCAGTACGCAGGCGCCCCGTCACGGACGTACCAGCCGGGCGGTGGGCCGGGTGGCGCGCTGGGTGGCGTGGAAGGCCACGCAGACGTCGGGGCCTCGGAGGCGTTGATCGCGGGGGCTTCGACTTGCGGGGACGGCATCTGCGAAACAGGGGGGACCTGAGCGGCCTCAGTCGGCGCCGCTGTCGGCACGGCGCCGAAGCCACAGGCCTGGCACCGGACCTGACCCTCGGACATCGGGTGCCCGAGGACACATACCTGCGTCATGGCCGCTCCTCCTGCTGGCTGGTGGTTGGGTCGCGATGCCCGGCTTCGTTTCGGGCGTCAGGGCCGTGGTTCGCCATGAGCCGCTTCGAGAGGGCACGGACGTGGGCCAACTGCTCGGGTGTGTTCACCTCGGGGAGCGGGTTGGGGGCGTCGGACGGAACCAGGTCCCAGCGGGTACGCGATGTAGTCCGGTCGTCCCGACTCTCGACGAAGCGCATGCCCGGCGGCACAGGCAAGTCGTCGGGCAGGTTCTTGATGCTCATCGCAGCCCGCCGTAACCGCCGTGGTGCCGCCGGTCGAGTTCCGAAGCCATGTCCTGGGCGAACTGCCGATCCCGAGTGTGCTCGTTGCGTTGGTGGCCCCGGTAAGCGCTGTAGGCCACGGCTGCCGCAGCCATCGCGTTGCCCTTGTGCTCGTCGACCTCCCAGGCTCGCAGCATGTAGAGGATGTAGGTGACGAAGAGCGAGCCGATGAAGCAGGCCGTCGCGAGCGCGGCGATCTTCGGGTCGTCGGGCTGCTGGGTCCACCAGTCGCCGGGGTGCGAGCCGCCCTTGTAGAAGCCGTAGAAGAACCGAACCCCTGCCGGGATGATCTCGTGCAGGTGAAGCAGGATCACCCAGCCCCAGGCGTAGACCAGGAAGGCTCGGCAGAGCCAGGCGAACGCGCCCCAGGCCTTGCCGCTGATGTGCTCGCCCTTGCGCGGCAGCAGCGCGCTGCGCAGCGACGGCCAGCCGGTGCTCAGTCGCCGCGCCTCCTCGCGCATCCGCACGTCCATCGGCGGGCTGGGCGGCGCGAGGGTGAGGCCAGGGCAGTGGAACCAGCCTTGGTGGGACTGGAACCAGTACCACTCGCCGTCGCTTGTGAAGACGTCTTCGCCGTCGAGTGTGCGAAGCCAGCCGGTCACCCGTGCGTACCCCCTGGATCGCCCTTGGCCGAGAGATCGGCCAGCCCCGTGATGTGCCCCGTGTGAAGGCACCTCAAGCCACTATCGGGCCATATATGGCGTGGCTTGAGAAGGCGCGAACCTAAAGGCTCGTCGCGTGCCGCCCCAGGGTCGTCAGTCGAGGCCCCCGAACACCGACTACCGGCTGAGATTCGGCGCCGCTGTGCGGGCGAAGCGCGAGGCGGTCGGCGTCTCCCAGGAAGACCTGGCCAATCAACTCGGCATGGGGCGCCGCTACGTGGGCGCCATCGAACGTGGGGAAGTCGCACCTACCCTGGATCGGATCGTGCTCATCGCGCAGGGACTCGGCGTCCAGCCCGCCGAGTTGCTGCCTCCGTGTTGAACTGACGGCGCGCCGGAACGTCTTGCCCGCGCCGTTAAGGCACGCTTTGACGTGTGCTCTTCCTCATGGACACCAACGTCGCGATCAAGAGCGACCCACTGTCTAAGGACGTTGAGGACGACTACGACCTTGCCCTGCGCTTCCAGAAGTTGGCGGCTGAGGGTGGCCATCGCCTGCTGCTCCACCCGTCGTCGCTGACGGACTGTGACCGTGACCCAGATGCGGCGCGAAGCGACCTGCGCAAGCGGTCGTTCGAGCGGTACTCGATGCTCGATGGGCCTCCTGCACGGACGCCGCACCAGGTCGCCCTGTTGGGCAACCCCGAGCCCGGCAGCAACGAGGCCGTCGATCAAGACCTGCTCGCCGCCGTCCTGGCGGACGCCGTTGCCTTCCTCGTCACCCAAGACGACGGCATCCACAAGAAGGCCCGCCGCCTTGGGATCGACGACCGGGTCCTTCGCCTCGCTGACGCCATCGCCACCATCGAGGGGTTGTTCGTCCGGCTGCCGAAGCCGCCTCCCTCGGTCCAGCGCCGCAAGGCTCATGAACTCGACCTCGGCGACCCGATCTGGAACACGCTCCGGGGCGACTACGACGGCTTCGACAAGTGGCTGGCGGGGGCCCGCAGGGAGCAGCGCGACGCCCTCGTCGTTGGCGAGGACACCAGTCATCTCGCCGCCGTGTGTCTCCTCAAGGACGAACCGCACGGCGAGTACGGCATCCCCGGCCCACTCCTCAAGATCAGCACTTTCAAGGTCAGCCACGAGTTCAGCGGCAACAAGTACGGCGAACTGTTGCTCAAGGCAGTGTTCGACCAGTGCGCTACGTCCGGGCCTGCCGGGGTGTACGTCACGGTCTTCGAGAAGCACTCCGAGTTGCTCGATGTTCTGGCAGCGTTCGGGTTCGCGAGGATCGACAGGCGCTCTCCACTGGGAGAACTGGTACTCCACAAGCGGCTCAATCCCTCGGTCACCGAGATGAGCGAAATCGACGCCCTGGACTTCCATGTTGTCTTTGGGCCTCCCGCACTCAAGGTCAGTGGCACGACTCCGCACATCGTGCCCATCGAGCCTCGCTGGCACCGGCTGCTGTTCCCAGACGCAGAGCCCGCCCACCTCGACTCCGCGCTGTTCCCCCTGAGTGCCGGGGTCACGACACACCCCTTCGGCAACGCACTGCGGAAGGCCTACATCTGTCACGCCAACACCAGGAAACTCCGACCAGGGGACCCGCTGCTCTTCTACCGCAGTGGCGACGAGAAGGCCGTCTTTGTGGTCGGCGTCTGCGAGTCCATTCACGCCTCCAGCAACGCTGACGAGATCGCTGCCCTCGTCGGGCGCCGCACGGTCTACACCTACGCCCAGATCCAGGCCCAGGTGAAGCACAAGGAGGTGCTCGTGGTTCTCTTCCGTCAAGCCAAGGTTCTCCGTGCCGACCCCCTCACGCTGGAGGACCTCAAAGCCGCAGGAGCAGCGCGGGCCTGGCCCCAGACGATCCAGAAGACGCGACCCGAAGGGACGGCATGGCTGACACAGCGACTGGCCGCGTAGCCCTCTTCTCGATCAAACCCGAGTACGCCACCGCCATCCTGGACGGATCGAAGGAGGTCGAGTTCCGACGCACCTCGCTGGCATCCGACGTGTCGCACGTCGTCATCTACGCGACGTCGCCTGTTCAGCGGGTCGTCGGCACCTTCGAGGTGGCTGGCGTAGAAAGCGCCCTCCCCGCCGCCCTGTGGACCACGTATGGACGGGTTGGCGGCATCGGGCTCGAAAACTACGAGGACTACTTCACCGGGACTGACAGCGCCTACGCGATCAAGGTGCGACGCCCACGGTCTTGGGCTCAGCCCCTCACGCTGGATGAACTCAGCCCTGGCCTGCGCGCACCACAGTCCTACCAATACCTGCGGGACGACGCCCTCGCTAGGATCGGCCCGCTGTTGGAGCCAGACCCTCGGCGCACTCTGCCGGAACGGCTTGGTCGTGGGCTGCTCGCTCGGGTTCGAGCAGCACTACCGGCCCTGGCGAGCGAGCCGAGGGAAGACGGTGATCCAGTGCCGTGCCGGTAGGCGACTGCCAGACAGCGTTCCAAGCGGCTGCGCTCCATGACGGCGTGGTGCTCGACCAGCGTCGCCACGACTGGCTCAACCAGCGCGGCCACCTCGGCCTCCCCGAGTCGGCTGCCAACACCATAGACACCCTCAGGCGGATCTTCCTCGCGCTGGGCGGCGACGAGAGCCTGCTGGCCCAGGCCCGCACCACTGCGCTGCCCAACGACTACTTCCACGAGCCCACCAGCACGCTGGTCGAGGTGGACGAGTTCCAGCACTTCACCAGTCATCGGCTCATCACGCTGTCGATGTACCCAGACAACGTGGTGCTCGGCTTCGACCGCGAGCAGTACATCGGCCTCTGCACGCAGACCTCGGCCAGAGCCGACCGCTACCGCGCCACCAAGGACGCAAAGTGCTTCGGTGAGGGTGGACGACAGCGCCAGCGTGCCTACCACGACGCCCTGCGCGACCTCGCCGCCCCTGCGCTCGGACATACAGGCGTCATCCGAGCCCCGGCCCTCGATCAGGACGGTGCCGCTGCTTGGCGTGCGGTGTGGCATCGACTTCCAGCCCCACGCCACTGAGGTGCTTCGCGCACTTGGCGGGCCAGTTCAACCTCAGTTCCGGGGTGTCGTTGCTACCAACGCTGGCCTCCGGCTCATAGCGTTCCAGCCACCTCTACGGGATCGGGTCGGAACATGCTGCGAGATCGCCAACCAGGACTGCGGGTGCGCTTCCCCGAAGCACGCGACCAACTCACTGCTCTTGAGGTAGCAGGCGTCATCACGGACCTGAACGATCTCTACGAACTCACCGCGCTTGCCGTGCTGCCCGGCTACGAGAAGGCGGCGCTCCCAAGCCAATGGCGACCCCGACGACGATCCCGCCTCATACCTGAGGACGAGTTGACGGTCGGGCAGATCTCGTATGGGTCTGAGTTGACCATCCTCCTGGGGTTGGCCGGGGGGCTTTCCGCAGCCACCTTCGGAGTTGTCAAGGCGCTCCCGTCCATTGTCCGCGACTCGCTTGAGGTCGGAGACAACTGGGCCAGCCGTAACGAGCGACGTGCAGCCCTCCGAACCCGTGCTGTGCGAGAGCGGCTGGAAGACGAGGACAAGATCCGGGACATCGTTGAGCGCCGTCACAAAGCCACACCAGAGTTCGGAGGTCGACTATCTCCGGGCGAAGGACCCGACCAACCCTGGGACGAGCGTGATCAGCGGCTTGGGATTGAGGGTCCCACGGTGGCAGATCAAGTCGCGGACCGCTTACTTGAGATCGCCGGACCGCCCGTGGCCGAGGTCGTTGGCGAAGATCCGACCGAGGACGACGCGCCGCCACCGAGCCGATGAAGCACACATTCCGCAGTAAATAGTTTGTTTACTGCGGAAGACGGGCATTAACTCTCCGTAGCGCCGCGTAGGCGCAGGTCGAGCCTGAACACAGGAACGACACGTTTACCGCGACCTCACGGAGCCACCCCTGCCGAAGGCCCTTGCTGCTGTCCCCAGCCCGACCGCCAGCGCGACGTGGGACCAGGCCACGGAGGCCTTCCTGCGGCGCAACCTCGCCCCTGGCTCCCGCCGGATCTACCGGCTCACCCTCGCCGCCGTCGCGACGCACCTCCCCGAGAACGTCCGGTTGGCCGACATCGGCACCCGCGACCTGGCCCAGGCTCTGCACGCTGCCTACCCGGACGCCTCCGCCAACTCATGGAACCGGCACGTAGCCACGCTGCGCTCCTTCTCGGCCTTCGCCGCTCGGCACGAGTGGCTCACAGAGCGCGACGACCTCACCCGTGCCCTCGAACGCCGCCGCGCCCCCGAGGACCACAGCAGGGCCCTGGACCGCGACACCCTGGACCGGCTGCTGAGCAACCGCGACATCGCTGTGCGCGACCGCTGCCTCTGGCGGCTCCTGTACGAGAGCGCCGCCCGCGCCAACGAAGTGCTCCAACTCAACGTCGAGGACGTGGACCTCGCTGCCCGTCGCGCCGTCATCGTCAGCAAGGGCGGCGACACCGACGTGCTGCACTTCGCCAGCGGCACCGCTCGGCTGCTTCCGAAGGTGGTCGCCGGACGGACCCGAGGTCCTCTCTTCCTCACCACGCGCCCGCCCGCACCCAGCCGGACGGTTGCCATGACTGACCTCGACCCCGGCACCGGACATACTCGGCTCTCCTACCGGCGCGCCGCCGAGATCTTCACCAGTGCCAGCGGCGGGTCCACCCTCCACCAACTGCGGCACAGCGCCATCACCCACCTGTCCGAGGATGGCGTGCCGTTGGTGTTGCTCATGGCGAAGAGTCGCCACGTCAACCTGCGGACCTTGCAGCGGTACGCCCGACCCGGCGTCGAAGCCGTCGCCCGGCTCACTGCCGAGCACGATCCCGCTCGACGCCGTTGACATACTCGGCCCGTGTCGGAGCCGCGTTGCAAGCATGATCTTCTGCTTGGGCAGTGCGTTGACTGCAAGACTGCCCCGACCGGACTGCCTCGGCAGGTCATCACGACAGCGGGCGGCTCCGTCTTCCACCGCAACACCAAGTGCGCTGGCCTGATCGAGGGCCAGGCATACGCAGCAGCCAGCGGCCTGACAGTCCACGCACCGCGCTCCTCATCGCCGCACGCGGCGATGTCAGAGGGCCGCGCAGCCTGTCTCATCTGCTTCCCTGACTACGAGTCCGCCTCAACGAGCACGCAGCCCAAGCCCTGTCGGGTGCGGGTAGACGGGAAGTGGCTCGCCGGGTTTCTCCTTCGATGGCAAGAGCGACCAGGTGGTGGTTGGGAGGGCTTGGTCGCACGTGAAGAGGACGGTCAGTTCGTCACACGGGTGATTCCTCAGGAAGATCTGCTGCCTGGCTGAGGAGGTGAGCGGCACCGTGTCGGATGCGACGCCACCAGAGCCGTAGGGGCAGCAGTCGCGCCGACGAGCCCTCTGCATCGGTAGCGTCCGAAGCATGGAGGGCTTCTCGGACAAGGTTGGCTTCATCTGGTCCGTGGCTGACTTGCTGCGGGGGGACTACAAGGCCCACGAGTACGGGCGCGTGATCTTGCCGCTCACCGTGCTCAGGCGCCTCGACGCCACGCTCGCCCCGACCAAGGCTGCGGTGCTGGCGAAGGACGCGGAACTTGACCGGCAGGGGCTGCACAACCGGGCGAAGGTCTTGGAGCGAGTCGCAGGCGTGCCGTTCTACAACACCAGCCCGCTGGACTTCCGGCGCCTCCTCGACGACCCCGAGCACATCGCTGCGAACCTCCGCACCTACATCGCAGGGTTCTCGCCCGGCGCAGCCGACGTGCTCGTGAAGTACGGCTTCGAGGAGCACATCAAGCGCCTCAACGAGGCCCGTCTGCTCTACCCGGTGGTGGCGAAGTTTGCGGACCTTGATGTCTCGCTGGACACGGTGTCCAACGTCGCAATGGGTTACATCTTCGAAGAACTCATCAGGAGGTTCTCCGAGGCCAGCAACGAGACTGCGGGAGAGCACTTCACGCCCCGCGAGGTCATCCGCCTCATGGTGAACCTGCTGCTGCACGAGGACGACGACGTGCTGCGGAAGCCCGGCTCGGTGAGGACGCTCTACGACCCGGCGTGTGGGACCGGCGGGATGCTCACGGTGGCTGAGTCCTACATGCGCGACCTCAACCCGCAGTCCAACCTCGAAGTCTTCGGCCAGGAACTCAATCCCGAGACATGGGCCATCTGCCGGTCGGACATGCTGCTCACCGGCCACGACCCGACGCACATCGTGCTCGGCAACTCCTTCTCCACGGACGGGCTGCCGGACGAGAAGTTCGACTACATGCTCGCCAACCCACCGTTCGGTGTGGAATGGAAGAAGGTCAAGGAGGAGGTCGAGGCTGAGCACCAGACGCTCGGTTTCAAGGGCCGCTTCGGTGCTGGATTGCCGCGCATCAACGACGGCTCGTTCCTGTTCTTGCAGCACATGATCTCCAAGATGAAGCCGGTCGAGCAGGGTGGCTCCCGGCTCGCCATCGTCTTCAACGGCAGCCCACTGTTCACCGGCGCAGCGGGGTCCGGCGAGAGCGAGATCCGACGCTGGATCTTGGAGAACGACTGGCTCGAAGGCATCGTCGCCTTACCCGAGCAGTTGTTCTACAACACCGGCATCTCCACCTACTTCTGGGTTCTCTCCAACCGCAAGAGCACCGAGCGCAAGGGCAAGGTCGCGCTCATCGACGCCCGCGAGATGTACGTCAAGATGCGTAAGAGCCTTGGCAACAAGCGCCGCGAGGTCACCCCCGACCAGATCGACACCATCACCAACCTCTACTCCGACGCCCTCACCCTCGCCGTCGAGGGTCACCCTCGGGTGAAGGTGTTCAACACGACCGACTTCGGCTACCAGCGCATCACCGTCGAACGACCTCTGCGACTCCGGTTCGAGGTCAGTGACGGCACCGTCGCGGCCTTCACCGAGTCCAAGGCGTACCGGGCGCTCAGGGTGCCCGCGAAGGGCGCGGGCGACCCCAAAGCGGCCCTGCATGAGGCCGAACGCCAGCAGCAAGCCGTCATGGAGGTGATGCGGTCGTTGCTGGGCACCGCGACCGCCAGCGCGAAGGACATGACCACCCTCGTCAACCAGGCGTTCGTGAACGCGGGGGTCACCCGCGACGCCAAGGTGGACAAGGCGATCCGCGATGCCGTCTCCGTCCCCGACCCGGAGGGGGAGTTGCAGACCGACAGCAAGGGCCAGGCTCTTCCCGACACCGATCTGAGGGACTACGAGAACGTCCCGCTGGGGGACGATCTCAGCGACTACACGCGGCGTGAGGTTCTGGCGCATGTCCCAGACGCCTGGGTGGATGAGGACAAGACCAAGGTCGGATACGAGATCCCCTTCACTCGCTACTTCTACGTCTACTCGCCGCCCCGACCCTTGGCTGAGATCGACGCTGACATCAAGCAGTTGGAGGCAGAGATTCAATCCCTGCTGAGCGAGGTGACCGAGTGATCGAGCCAGTGCCTTGGCTGCGCGACTCGCGATGGCCGACCGTGCCCATCAAGTACGTTGCGCGACTCGGCACAGGCCACACACCGAGTAGGCAGAAGCCAGAATACTGGGTCGCCTGCGACGTTCCGTGGATCACCCTGGCCGATGTCTGGCAGTTGAGAGATGGGCGCACACACGTCATCCAGGACACGGCAGAGAAGATCAGCGCCCTGGGCCTTGCCAATAGTTCCGCAGTGAGGCACCCCGCAGGATCGGTCATCCTGTCGCGCACTGCCTCGGTCGGTTTCTCCGCGATCATGGGCGCGGACATGGCTACCAGTCAGGACTTCGCGGTGTGGACCTGTGGCCCGCAGATTGTGCCGGAGTTCCTGTTGCACGTTCTCAGAGCGATGGAGCCCGATCTAAAGCGGCTGGCGGCGGGCACTACGCACCAGACCATCTACATGCCAGACCTCGGCGCCTTGCGGACACCACTGCCCACCGTCCCAGAGCAACTGCTCATCGCCGCACTCCTGGGCGCAGAGACGGCCTGGATTGACTCCCTCTCTGGGCATCTGGACGCAGTGGCGGATGCGATCCAGGAGCGACGGCTCGGCCAGGTATGGGCGCACGTCACCGGAGCAGCAAGTGCCTCCAAGTCGGCTGCGCCCAGGCTGGCCTGGGCCCCGGAGTTGCCGTCCACCTGGCCTGTCGTGAAAGTCAACTTCGTGGCACGGCAAGGCAGCGGACATACGCCCAGTCGCTCACAACCCGACTGGTGGAAGGACTGCCACATCCCCTGGATCACGACCGGCGAAGTCCAGCAAGTGCGTGATGATCGACGTGAAGTGCTCATTGAGACTCGCGAGTCGATCAGCGATCTCGGGCTGGCAAACAGTTCCGCCGAACTGCACCCGGCTGGAACGGTGGTCCTTTGCCGTACTGCGGCATCGGCTGGCTACTCCGCAGTCATGGGAACTGACATGGCAACTAGCCAAGACTTCGCGACATGGACCTGCGGTCCCCGGCTCGACCCGTACTACCTCCTGTGGTGTCTGCGGGCCATGCGTCCTGACCTGTTGGGTCGTCTGGCCATGGGCTCGACCCACAAGACCATCTACATGCCTGACATCCAGACCATCCGTATCCCGCTGCCCACCAGAGAGGAACAGCGAGCCATCGTCGCTGAGATCAGGGCAGACAACGAGCGGCTCGATGTACTCCTTGACCGCATTGACCGCCAGCGACTGCTATTGGCTGAACGACGGCAGGCCGTCATTACCGCCGCCGTTACGGGGCAACTTGACGTGCCCACGATCCGAGGGGCTGCCTGATGGCTGGCTCCCACACAGAGTTGCGGTTCGAGGAGGCCATCGAGGCTCACCTGCTCGTCAGCGGCTGGTACTCGGGGGTGGCGAACAACTACCGACCGGCGCTCGGTCTGGACACGGCGGAGTTGTACACGTTCATCGGGGCCACGCAGCCGATGGAGTGGGAGCGACTGCTTGGCCTCCACGGTGGTGCCGACGTTGCGCAGCGGAAGTTCGCGGAGCGACTGGCGGCGGAGATCGACCAGCGCGGCACTGTCGATGTCCTACGTCGAGGCGTCGTGGACCTGGGTGTGAGGATCAGCCTCGCCTACTTCCGCCCCGCGCACGAGATCACGCCGGACCTACTGACCTTGTATGACGCCAACCGCTGCACGGTCACGCGGCAGGTTCACTTCTCCTCCGATGACACCGACAAGAGCATGGACCTGGTGCTGTCGGTCAACGGGTTGCCGGTGGCGACGGCGGAGTTGAAGAACCCCCTCACGGGCCAAGGCGTCCACCACGCCGTCAGGCAGTACCGAGAGGACCGCAAACCCACGGAGATGCTGTTCGCAAAGCGGGCCGTCGTCCACTTCGCCGTGGACCCGGACGAGGTGTACCTGACAACCCGGCTGGAAGGCCGCAGCACCCGTTTCTTGCCCTTCAACCAGGGGTCGGGCGGGCCTGGTCAGTCCGGTGGGGCGGGGAACCCCTCGCACCCGTCTGGCTACGCCAGTGCGTACCTGTGGGAGCAGGTCTGGCAGCGCGACGCCTGGCTCGATCTGCTGGCGCGCTACGTCCACGTCGAGGTGGAGAGCAAGGGCAAGAAGACTGCCAACAAGCCCACGGTGTTCCCTCGCTACCACCAGTGGCACGCCGTCCACACCCTGACCAGTCACGCCGCCACTCAAGGGGCGGGAACCAACTACCTGATCCAGCACTCCGCAGGGTCGGGCAAGAGCAACACCATCGCCTGGCTGGCGCATCGCCTGTCCAGCCTGCACACGCCCGCCGACCTGGCCCTGTTGAAGGAAGGGTTGACCCCCAACTCGAAGGTCTTCGACAAGGTCATCGTCATCACCGACCGCGTGGTGCTCGACCGACAGTTGCAGGACACGATCTTCCAGTTCGACCACACGGTCGGCGTGGTGAAGAAGATTGACGAGTCCTCCTCCCAGTTGGCCGAGGCCCTGTCCGGGGAGACAGCCAAGGTCATCATCACCACCTTGCAGAAGTTCCCCTTCATTCTCGACCAGGCAGCCAAAGCCCTCGCCGGGCGGACCTTCGCCGTCATCGTGGATGAGGCCCACTCCTCCCAGACCGGCGAGTCGGCCAAGGCGCTCAAGGTCGTCTTGGGGCAAGCAGCCCGCGAGGTCGTCGCGGTCGGCCAGGGTGACAACGGGGTCGAGGCCGTGTTCAACGCCGCCGAGAAGTTGGAGTCCAAGATCGAGGCTGGGGATGACCCGCAAGACGTGCTCGCCGCCTCGGTGGCAGCACGCGGCAGGCAGCCCAACCTCTCGTTCTTCGCCTTCACCGCAACGCCGAAAGCCAAGACGCTGGAGTTGTTCGGCACCAAGAGCGACCTCGACGGGCTCCACCGTGCCTTCCACCTCTACTCGATGAGGCAGGCCATCGAGGAGGGCTTCATCCTCGACGTGCTGTCGAACTACATCACCTACTCGACCTACTTCAAGTTGGCGAACGCCTCGAACGACGACCCCGAAGTCGATCAACGCAAGGCCACCGCCGCGCTGGCTCGGTTCGTCTCGCTACATCCCACGAACCTGGCGCAGAAGGCCGAGGTCATCGTGGAGCACTTCCGTCGAGTGACCGCGAAGAAGATCAACGGCAAGGGCAAGGCGATGGTCGTCACCCGCTCCCGGCTACACGCCGTCAAGTACTTCGAGGCCATCACGGGCTACATCGAGGAGAAGGGCTACACCGACTGCCGGGCCCTCGTCGCCTTCTCCGGCACGGTGCTTGACCCCGACTTGGGTGAGGAGGTCACCTACACCGAGTCCTTCCTCAACGGCTTCCCCGAGTCTGAGACGGCGAAGAGGTTCGCCACCGACGAGTACCAGGTGCTCATCGTGGCCGAGAAGTTCCAGACCGGCTTCGACCAGCCGCTGCTGCACACGATGTACGTGGACAAGAAGTTGGAGGGCGTGAAGGCCGTCCAGACACTCTCCCGGCTCAACCGCACCATCCCCGGCGTGAAGACAGACACGTTCGTACTCGACTTCGTCAACTCGGCGGAGGACATCCAAGCGGCGTTCAAGCCCTTCTACGACGCCACCGTCACCGAGCCCACCGACCCCAACCTGCTCTACAACGCCAGCGCCCGCCTCGACGGCTACCAGGTCATCGACACCGCCGACGTGACCGGCCTGGTGACCGCTTACCTAGCGCTGGACCCCCATACCAAGGAATCGGCCCACGCGGCCCTCTACCGGCACACAGAGCCCGCCAGGGACCGCTACCAGGCCCTCGACCCCGCCGACCGCGAGGAGTTCAGGGCCGCGCTTCGCGACTACGTGCGGATGTACGCCTTCCTGGCCCAGGTGCTGCCCTTCACCGACACCCAGTTGGAGTCGCTCTACCTCTACGGACGCTTCCTGCTCCCGCGCCTGCCACGAGAGCACGACGGCGCCGTCGATCTCGGTGACGACGTCGTGCTCGCCGCCCTTCGCACCGAGACGACCGGCACCTTCGACGTCAGTCTGGGAGCCGGAGATGGCGAGCAGGTGCTCCCGATGGCCTTCTCCGGCGATGGATCGGGGGGCATGAACGCCGCCAAGCAGGCAGCGCTGTCCACCATCATCGAGACGCTCAACGACAAGTTCGGCTCCAACCTCGGCCAGGCCGACCTCCTGTGGGCCGAACAGCAGTTGACCGTCACCATGGAGGACCCCGAGATCCGCGCCAGCGCCCTCGCCAACTCCGAGCAGAACTTCGGCTACACCTTCGACAAGCGTTTCGAGGGCCTCGTTATCGACCGTCACGACGCCAATGGTGAGATGCTCCGCCGCTTCCTCGACCAGCCGGAGTTCGCTAGCCTATTCACCACCTGGGCCAGGGGCGAGACCTTCCGCCAGATCCGGGAACAGGCCGAGGGCGCCTGATCGTCAGTCCTGGTCGAGGCGCAGCGGGACTCCGTCCAACGCCACGAACGTCTGTCCTGCGTCGATGACGCACGTGGGGCACGGGCCGTAGCCGTCCTCGGCGAAGTGGTCCGGCACAGCCCGGCTGCCTGAGCAGTCCCAGCACATCGGCATCCCTGCACGATAGGTCGCGCTGCCGAGATTCCAGAATCTCGGCGCCAGATCCTATGAACACCAGCGCTTCCAGGCACCTTGACGCGAACGCTGGCGAGCGTCGATGATGACGCACTCTCCGAGCGCAGACGCCCAGAGAACGAACGGTACGGCTCCCTCTCCACCCCTAAGTGCACCGCCTGACGAGCAACTTCGACAGGCCGGGCGGGGAACCGCTCGGCCCCACTGCACAGGGGAAGCGGACTTGAGAACGGACACCAGCAAGGCAGCACCGGAGGACGTACGAGCGCGGCTTCTCCTTACCCCAGTACAAGCGGCGGGAGCCCTCGGGATCTCACGCACCACCTTGTACGAACTGATGGGCGCGGGCGACCTCGCCTTCGTGCTCATCGGACGAGCCCGGCGGGTACCGGTCGTCGCGCTACAGCAGTTCATCACCAAGCAGATGCAGCGCCAGGGGTTCCAGCCGTGAGAAGTGTCGGAGCCTTGTGCCAGCCTCGGGTCGGAGGTGCGTGGCGTGGCGCGGCGTAGCAAGAACGTGAACGGGGACGGATCGGTCTACAAGCGAGGTGACGGCTACGAGGCCGCAATCACCGTGGACGGCAAGCGGCGCACCCAGCGCGCCAAGACCAAGACCGAGGCCGAAGCCGCCCTTCGCCGCCTGCGTGCGCTGCGAGACACCGGCACGCTGCCACGCCAGGCCGACGCTACGACGGCGGAGTTCCTCACGTTCTGGCTCACCCAGCGCAAGCCCTTCCTGCGCTACAGCACCTGGCGGCGCTACAGCGAGTACGTCAACAACCACGCCATCCCCGTCATCGGGGCGGTCCCCCTGGTCCGGCTCGGGGCCATCCACCTGGACAGCCTCTACGCCACCTGCCTGACCAAGGGTCTGGCCCCGCGCAGCGTCCTGCACCTGCACCGGGTGCTGCACAAGGCACTGGCTGACGCCGAGGCGTGGGACCGCGTGGATCGCAACGTGGCGGGCAAGGCCCAGCCACCCCACATCCGCGACACCTCACCCGAGGTGCTCGCCCCTGGCGAGGTCGCTCGGCTGCTCGATGCCGCCCGCGACCACCCCTTCGGGCCGCTGTTCATCTTGGCCGTCACCACCGGGGTGCGGCAGGGCGAACTGCTCGGCCTGCGATGGAGCGATCTCGACCTCGACAACGGCGGGGTGGCCCGCGTCAGGCAGACCGTCCAGCGGGAGGAGAAGGGCCGGAGCGTGGGTGCTCCGAAGACCGAGCAGTCCCGTCGTGACGTGGAGGTCATCGCTCCTGCCCGTGAGGCGCTGCTGGTCCACCGCCGACGCCAAGCCACCCTGCGCTTGGCGGCAGGCGGCGAGTGGTCAGACCCCGACCTCGTGTTCACCGACGAGCGCGGCGTGCCGCTCAACCCGGCACGGGTCAGCCGCCGCTTCCGCTCGTTCATGCGCGGCCTCGGGATGGACACCATCCCGTTCAAGAACCTGCGGCACACCTTCGCCACCCTGCATCTGGACACGGGGCTGTCCGACAAGGTGGTCAGCGAGGCGATGGGGCACACCCGCACCAGCACGACGAACACCTACTACCGGCGGGTGGACCGCAGGCATCAGCAGGACGCAGCCAGCCGTCTCGAAGCCCTGCTAAGCGCAGCGGGGGCGGCAGACGTTGCTGGCGGGGTTGCTGGCGGCAGCCCCGAAGCGGACATCACCGATGAGGTGGGTTGAGGGGCCGTAGCGGCCCTGACCTGGGCTTTCGTCTACTCTGCCCAGCACGGGAGGGCTCGCCTAGTGGTCGATGGCGGCGGTCTTGAAAACCGCTAAGGGTTCACGCTCTTCGTGGGTTCGAATCCCACGCCCTCCGCTCATGCCGCGTCGCACGGTCCGCCGCGGACCCGACGGTGCTGCGAGTCTCTCGAGGCCATCGCCGTCGTATCGCGTCGGTACGCCGAATTCTCCCCGGCCGCACCGCTACGCTGTTGGAGAATCACCCTGCTCGATTGACGTGCACCCCGCGCTATTGCGTGGGAACATGCTCGCCACAGCTGAGCCGGTCCACGCACAGTCCACGAGCACGGCAAGGAGTGACGCAGTTGGCCAGCACAGAGGTGTTCGTCGTGGAGACGAGCTCTGGCGAGGTGCACCTCGGGCACCTGGTCTTCGGCGAGGGCACCTTGACGGTCCTGTCCGGCTTCGCCGGCCGGCCGATCGTGCTCGAGGCCGATGACGTAGACAGCGTCCTCCCGGCCGCAGACCACCCCGACGTCGTCGGTGACGACGGCGAAGAACCTGCCGTCACAGGGCCGTCGGACCCGATCGCGGGCGAGTCGTAGGTCCGCTCGGCGCGTAGCCGTTCGGGTCATCTTGGATGGCGTGGGTCGCGCCCTTGCGCTGGTGGTCGACAGGGACCCGTCGGGCGATCCACGGGGAGCGGACACGCGCAGGCAGCGGGTTCAGGACGAGCACGCCACGGGCGAGGTTGCCCAGAGCGAGGTTGCCCAGAGCGAGGTGGCGACCGACGCGGACGCGCTCGTGAAGGTGCTGGCCGCCCTTGAGGGCTGTTCGACGGTCGAGGACGCCACATCGCGCGTGCTGGGTGTGGTCCGCGACGCCTTCGGCTGGGAGTACGGCTCGTACTGGCAGGTGCAGGGCAGCGGGAGCGACCGGGCGCTGCACTTCGTCGTCGAGTCCGGGTCGGCCGGCGCGGAGTTCCGGGCGGTCACGCTCGCGGCGTCGTTCACGGAGGGCGTCGGGCTGTCGGGCCGGGCCTGGCAGCGGCGTGACGTCTTCTTCGTCGCCGACCTCGGCGAGATGACCGACTGCGTGCGTGCCCCTGTCGCGCAGCGCGTCGGCGTGAAGTCTGGGGTCTGCTTCCCCATCGTCGTGCGCGGCGAGGTCGTCGGGACGATGGACTTCTTCGCGACCCGCGTCCTCACCCTGTCCGACGCCCGGATGCAGACCCTGCGCACAGTCGCCACGATGGTCAGCCAGGCAGCCGACCGGATCGCGGCGGCCGTCGAGGTGGCCAACGACGCCTGCCTTTCGCGCTGACGCCGGTCCCGTCGACGGATGCCGACCGCGCCGACTACGGCGTGCTCGACGGGCCCTTCGGCCGGCTCGACCTGGGCCTGCGCAAGGGCGGCATGAGCAACGCCTGGTCGGGGTGCTCCCGATCGACTGGCAGAACCGGCCGACCTTCCAGCAGGTGGTGAGCTTCCGCACCCACCGGCCGAGGGGTACGATGGCACCCGTGAGCGGGCCGGTCGTGGCGCCGCCCGTGCCCGCGCTCCCGGCGACCGGCCTTCCCGTCGTACTCCCGCTGCTCGCTGCGGTGACGCTGCCCGGGGCCGCGGCGCTGCGTCGTCGGCGGATCAGCGGATCAGCGGATCAGCGGATCAGCGTGCCCATGTCGAGGGGCAGCGCGACACCGGTGACGTTGGCGGCCTCGTCGGAGCACAGCCATGCCACCGCGGCGGCGATGTCCTCGGCCTTGGTGTAGCTCGCCGGCAGGGCGTTCATGAAGATGGGCCCGAGGGTCTGGGCGTCCTCGATCACGAGCGGGAAGAGCTCGGGGGTCGTCATGCCGGTCGGGACCGACGCGGGGTGGATCGTGTTGACGCGGATGCGGTGCTGGGCGACCTCGTTGGCGACGGTGCGGGCGAGACCGGTGATGGCGTGCTTGCTCGCGACGTAGTCACCGAGGAAGGGCAGTCCACGCAGGCCCGCGACGCTCGACACCACGACGACCGCACCGCCGCGGCCCTGCTCGATGAGCACCGGGATCGTCGCCTTGAGGGTGTGGAACGTGCCGTCGAGGTTGACGCCGACGACCTCCTTCCACTGCTCCAGGCTGATGTCGACGAAGCGGGAGCCGACGCAGATGCCGGCGTTGGCGATGACGACGTCGAGACCGCCGAGCGTCGCGACGGTCTCGTCGACCGCGGCCTGCACGGCGTCGAAGTCACGGGTGTCGGCGACGAAGGACACCGCCTTGCGGCCCTCGGCCTCGACCAGGGCCACGGTCTCGGCGAGGTCGGCCTCGGTGGGTCCGTCGTAGCCGGTGCTCGCGAAGGTCCGGCAGACGTCGAGGACCGCGACGTCGGCGCCCTCCTGGGCGAGCCGCACCGCGTGGGCCCGGCCCTGGCCGCGGGCGGCTCCGGTGATGAAGGCGGTCTTTCCGACGTAGCGCTGCGGGATCGTCGTCACGCCGGGAACTGTAACGCGTTCTAGTGATGCACCTCGAGGCTTGCCCGCTGGGCCGCGGTCAGTGGCAGCGGCGAGCGGGTGGGGTAGTCGAAGCAGACCAGGACGGCCTGCGCCGACGCAGCGAGCTCGCCGTCGGCGCGCACGTCGAGCCGCAGCCGGAACGACGTGCGCCCCACGGAGACGACCGTGACGTCGACGGCGAAGGGGCCGACGCCGATCTCGCGGTGGTAGTCGACCTCGACCCGCGGGCAGATGACGCCGCTCCCGAACTCCCCGGTCTCGGCGAGGAACGCCATCCAGGCGTGGCCGCAGCGGCGCAGGATCTGGTCGAAGTTGAGGTGGTGGCCGGTGCCCGGTGCGGTGGGGTCGACCTCGGCGGCAAGGGTGCCGAGGTCGTCCGGGCCGACGGTGCTGTGGTGGGTGAACACCCCCTCAGACAACCGCCTTCGTCGGGGCGACCGGCACGGGGGCCCGGCGTCGTTGCCGCTCGCGGCGCACCAGGACCGCGACGGGGACGGCGGAGAGCACCGTCGTCGCAAGCACCCAGGCGAAGGCGTCGCCGTAGGCCAGCGCGCCCTCGCCGTCGGCCAGCCGGCGCTGCAGCACGACGACGAACAGCGCGGTGCCCAGGGACCCACCGACCCGCTGCACGACGTTGAGCTGGGCGCTCGCGTCCGGGATGCGCTCGGGACGCAGGCCGACCATCGCTGCCTGCGTCAGTGGCATCCCCGCGAGCCCGACGCCGATGCCGCGCACGACCATCCCGGCGAGCAGCAGGGGGTAGGACGAGGAGGCGTCCAGCCACAGGAAGGGCACGGTGCCGACGGCGAGGATGCCGGTGCCGACGAGGGCGACGTGGCCGCCACCCCAGCGGTCGGCCCAGACCCCGGCGCGGCGGAGCACGAGGACGACGCCGACCGCGGTGGGCGCCATGAGCATCCCGGTCGCCAGCGCGGACTCGCCGCGGATGTCCTGGAAGTAGAACGGCATGAGGATGAGCCCGCCGAGGCTGACCATGCTGCCGACCAGCCCGGCCAGCGCGGCCGCGGAGTAGACGCCGTCGGAGAACAGCCGCAGCTCGAGCAGCGGGTGCTCCGCGTGCAGGGCGTGCCTCGTGAAGGCCGCGACGAGCAGCAGCCCGACGACCACCGGGCCCACGACAGCGGGCCGGAGCAGCGCCGGATCGGCGGCGGATTCCGAGAGCCCGAAGGTGACGAGCGCCAATCCGGTCGGTGCGAGCAGCAGGCCGACGACGTCGAGCCGGTACCCAGCCGAACCGGGGGTGGCGGCGGCATCGCGCGGCAGGATCCGCAGCGCCGCGACGATCGCGGCGGCGCCGATCGGCAGGTTGATGAGGAAGATCGCCCGCCAGCTCACGGTCTCGAGCAGCAGCCCGCCGAGCGTCGGGCCGAAGACGGGGGCGAGCACGGTCGGGACGGCGAGCACGCCCATCACCCGGCCGAGGTGCTCGCGGCCCGCGGCGCGCACGACGATCATCTGGCCGACGGGCAGCAGCAGCCCCCCGCCGAGGCCCTGCAGGACGCGTGCGACGACGAGCGACTCCAGCGACCAGGCGAGCCCGCACAGCAGCGACCCGGCGGAGAAGAGCACGAGCGAGGCGAGGTAGAGCCTGCGGGTCCCGAGCCGGCGGGCGGCCCAGCCGGTCACGGGGGTGACCGCGGCGATGGCGAGCAGGTAGGCCGTGACGACCCAGGAGATGCCGCTCTTGGTCGCGTCGAGCTCGCCGGCGAGCGGCTCCAGCGCGACGTTGACGATCGTCGTGTCGAGCACCGACATGACCGAGCCGAGGACAGTGACGACTCCGACGCGCCAGATGAAGGGGTCGACGTCGCGGGCCATGCGCAAAACTGTAACGCGTTCTAGTAGGTGTCAACAGGGAGTCACGGGGCTCATCTCGTCGAAGCACTCCTGCAACACATCCCCCCAGCAGCGGAGCCCCTCGTGCGCCTGCCCCTCGCCCTCCCCCTCCTGCTCGCCGCCGCGGCCCTCGTGGTGCCGGGCCAGGCCGCTCCCGCCTCCGCGGCACCGCTGGCCTTCGAGACCATCGCGCTGGAGTTCCAGGTCACGACCAGCCCTGCCGACGAGCTCACCTGCACCGTCGTCGGCGACCTGCGCGTCCCTGCCGGGGTCACCCCGGCCAGCCCCGCTCCACGCGCGGTGCTGTCGACCAACGGCGGGCAGATCCAGTTCGCGGTCGCCTCGGTCGAGCCGTGCCTCGACGCCATCGCGCCGGTCTACACCTGGAACGACCTCGGCTACTCCCTCGCCCAACAACGCGCTGTCCGGGCCCCCCGGTCATCGGTGACACGCCCGGGGTGTGGAAGCTCGGCTGGCATTCGCTGTTCTTCGGCCTCGGCGTCGCGGCCCCCGTCCTCGGCAGCACGCCGCCGCTCGAGGACCCGACCTACTGCGGCGGCTACACGCCGTGGGTCTGCCAGGCCTACGTCGAGCAGGCCACGCTCGGCTCTCCGTCGCAGTCGACGATCGACCACATCAAGCAGGTCTCGACCGGGTACTACATCGACAAGGTCAAGATCCCGGTGCTGCTGTCGCAGGGGCAGGCCGACTCGCTGTTCAACATCCACGAGGCGGTCGCGACCTACGACCAGCTGACGGCGCAGGGCAACGAGGTCCGGATGCTCTGGCAGTCCTGGGGCCACACCGCCGGCACCCCGGTCGCGGGCGAGCTCGACACCGGCACGCTCGAGCCCGGCACGGCCGACCTGCGCGACACCTCGTCACCTCCGGCGTCGCCGGCCCGGTCGACGCGCCCGGCACCACCGCGGCGTGGACGAGCGCGCCGCTCACCGCGCCCGTCGACGTCGCCGGCGTCCCCGAGCTCACCCTGCACTTCAGCGCGCCCCAGGTCGCCGCGGTCCAGTCAGTGCAGCCGCAGGGCAAGCTGATGCTGTTCGCCCGGCTCTACGACGTGGGCCCCGACGGCACGGCCACGCTGGTGCGCGACCAGGTCAGTGCGGTGCGGGTCCCGGACGTGACCAAGCCGGTCGACGTCACGCTGCCCGGCATCGTGCACCGCTTCGACACCGGGCACAGCCTGCGCGTCGTGCTCGCCGCCAACGACGCCACCTACAAGGGGCTCGGCGTCGGAGGGCCGGTCACGATCACCGATTCGACCGAGGCGCCCAACCTGCTCCGGCTCCCGGTGGAGCGCGCCCAGCTCGCCGCGCCGGTCCCCGCCGCTCCGCCCGTGCCTGCCGCCCCGCCGGCGGCCGCGGCCTCCCCGGGCGCGCTGCCGTCGACCGGGCTCGGTGCGCTGCCGGCCTTCCTCGGCGTACTCCTGCTCGGGACCGCTGTCGCGCTGCGTCGCCGCCGAGCCTGACCCCGCGGCAACGGTGACCCCTGCGCGGCCGGGCGCGGGCGCTGGCAGGATGGGGGTGGGCGAGACCCGCCCTGTCGAGGAGGAACGCGTGTCGGACTACGAGCTGCAGACCCCCGGCGGGACGCTCCCGCTCAACATCGTCGAGGGGACCGAGGCGCCGTCCGGCGTCGACATCAGCAAGCTGCTGGCGTCGACCGGCCACGTCACGCTCGACCCGGGCTTCGTCAACACCGCGTCGTGCTCGAGCGCGATCACCTTCATCGACGGTGACGCGGGCATCCTGCGCTACCGCGGCTACCCGATCGAGCAGCTCGCCGAGCAGGCGACCTTCCTCGAGGTCGCGTGGCTGCTCATCTACGGCGAGCTGCCGAGCCAGGCCGAGCTGGTCGGCTTCAAGGCCAAGATCCGTCGCCACACGATGCTGCACGAGGACTTCCGAGAGTTCTTCGGCGGTTTCCCGACCGACGCGCACCCGATGGCGGTGCTGTCGTCCGCGGTGAGCGCGCTGTCGACCTTCTACCAGGACAGCCTCGACCCCTTCGACCCCGAGCACGTCGAGAGCTCGACGATCCGCCTGCTCGCGAAGATGCCGACGATCGCGGCCTACGCCCACAAGAAGTCCGTCGGCCAGCCGTTCCTCTACCCCGACAACAACCTCGGCTACGTCGACAACTTCCTGCGGATGACGTTCGGGGTCCCCGCCGAGGAGTACGTCGTCAACCCCGTGGCCTCCAAGGCCCTCAACATGCTGTTCCTGCTGCACGCCGACCACGAGCAGAACTGCTCGACGTCGACGGTGCGCATGGTCGGCTCGTCCAACGCCAACCTCTTCGTCTCGATCAGCGCAGGGGTGTCCGCGCTGTTCGGCCCGCTGCACGGCGGCGCCAACCAGTCGGTGCTCGAGATGCTCGAGCAGATCCAGACCGACGGCGGCGACATCGCGCACTTCGTCGAGCGGGTCAAGGCCAAGGAGCCCGGCGTCAAGCTGATGGGCTTCGGCCACCGGGTCTACAAGAACTGGGACCCGCGCGCGGCGATCGTCAAGAAGGTCGCCAAGGACGTGCTCGCCTCGCTCGACGTCGCGGACCCGCTCCTCGACCTCGCGATGGAGCTCGAGGAGGTGGCGCTCGCCGACGAGTACTTCGTGGCGCGCAAGCTCTACCCCAACGTCGACTTCTACACCGGCGTCATCTACAAGGCGCTTGGCTTCCCGACCGAGATGTTCACGGTGCTGTTCGCGCTCGGCCGCCTGCCCGGCTGGATCGCCCAGTGGCGCGAGATGATCGAGGACCCGGCAACCAAGATCGGCCGCCCGCGGCAGCTCTACACAGGCCCGGCCGCCCGCGACTACCAGCCGGTGTCCGCCCGCTGACCACCCGGCTGCTGAGGAGCGGTCGGGTTGCCTGAGGGTGTCGCCGCCCACGGCGGTCGCACCTGCTGGCGGAGGCGGACGGGAATCGAACCCGCCTGGCCGAGGTCCTCGACCACACCGGTGTTGAAGACCGGGAGGGCCACCAGGCACCCTTACGCCTCCGCGGCCACCGTATACCAGAAGCGGTATGCTGGTCGTATGGGTCCCGAGCTGGTCCGCGAAGCCCGCAAGCGCGCCGGCCTCACGCAGGCCGAGCTGGCCGGCCGGGTCGGCAGCACCCAGCCCGCGATCGCCCGGATCGAGGCTGGGCGCTCGCAGCCGAGCTTCGACCGGGTCGTCGAGCTGATCCGCGCCTGCGACCTCGACCTGCTCGTCCACCTCGAAGCTCATGACTCCAGCGACTGGGCGCAGGCTCGCGACTTGCTCCAGCTCACGCCGGACGAGCGCGTCGCGCAGAACTCCGCGGGACTGGCCTTCGCCGAGCAGCTGCGTGCGGCCTACCGGGAGACGATCGGTGCCTGACTTCGACGGACCGGCGATTCTGCGGTCCCTCACCGAGCACGACGTGGCCTTCATCCTCATCGGCGGGTTTGCCGCAGTCGTGCACGGGTCCCCGCTGCTCACCCGTGACGTCGACGTCGTGCCGGACCCCGATCACGACAACCTCACTCGGCTGTCGGCCTGCCTGCGTTCGCTCGAGGCGAGGATCCGCAACGGCGACGACGAGTCGCTGCCCTTCGCCCATGACGCCACCAGCCTCGCTGGCTCGGTGTTCTGGAACCTCAGCACCAAGCACGGTGACCTCGACATCAGCTTCCGCCCCAGCGGGACCGACGGCTTCGAGGACCTCCGACAGGATGCGATCACCATCGTTCTCGGTGGCAGCCCCGTGCTCCTGGCCTCCCTCGCGGACATCATCCGGAGCAAGGACGCCGCCAACCGCGACAAGGACCACCGCGCCCTTCCTGTCCTGCGCAAGCTGCTCGACGAGCAGCGGCGCAACCCATGAGGCTCACGCAGTACGCCGCAGGGGGCGGCTGTGCCTGCAAGGTGCCGCCCGGTGAGCTCGAGTCACTGGTCCGGGGCCTCGACCTCGCCGGCGGTGACGTACTGGTCGGGCTCGACGACGGTGACGACGCGGCGGTGGTCCGGCTCGACGCGACCACCGCCGTGGTCAGCACCGCCGACTTCTTCACACCGGTGCTCGACGACCCCTACGACTGGGGCCGCATCGCCGCAGCCAACGCCCTGTCCGACGTCTACGCGATGGGCGGCCGACCGCTCGTCGCGGTGAACCTCGTGGCCTGGCCGCGGGCGGACCTGCCGATGGAGGTCCTCGGCGAGGTCCTGCGCGGGGGCCTCGACGTCGCGCGCCTCGCCGGCTGCGCTGTCGCCGGCGGTCACACCATCGACGGCCCCGAGCCCGTCTACGGCATGGCCGTCACCGGCACCGCCCACCCGGACCGGCTGCTGCGCAACGACGCCGGTGCCCCGGGCCTGCCGCTCACGCTCACCAAGCCGCTCGGCGTCGGCGTGCTCAACAACCGCCACAAGCAGACCGGCGAGGTCTTCGCCCACGCGGTGGAGTCGATGGCCGCGCTCAACCGGGACGCGTCCGCGGCCGCGCTGCTCGCGGGCGTCCGGGCGGCAACCGACGTGACCGGCTTCGGGCTGCTCGGCCACCTCTTCAAACTCGCCCGCGCGAGCGGCGTCACGGCCGTGGTCGACGCCGCCGCCGTGCCCTACCTCGACGGCGCGCGCGCGTCCTTCGCCGCCGGATTCGTCCCGGGCGGCTCGCGCCGCAACCTCGACTGGGTGCGGTCCGAGCTCACCACGTCGTACGACGAGGACGAGCTCCTCCTGCTGGCCGACGCCCAGACCTCGGGCGGTCTGCTCGTCGTCGGTGAGCTGCCCGGTCACCCCGTCATCGGCGAGCTCGTCCCCCGCCGCGGCTCGGTCCTCGAGGTCCGCTGACCCGACTGCCCGTCCAGGGTCCGCTGACCCGAGCGCCGTCCGAGGTCCGCTGACGTCGACGCAGCCCTGCCGCGCGCCTTGCTGCACTGCACGGCCCTTGCGAGCACTGCACACGCCCGGCCATCGGCGAGCATGCGTGTTCAGTGCACGCTGAGGGCTTGCCGCGCGCGCCTTGCTGCACTGCACGGCCCCTGCGTGCACTGCACACCCTCGGCAAGCGGCGCGCGTGCGTGCTCACTGCACGCTGATGGCGTGCAGTGCAGCAAGGCGGCCGGTGGGCAGGTGTGGCGTGCGGTGGGGCGCGCCGCAGGCTGAGGGCGAGTCGTGCGGCACAGGGCGCCGGTGGGCAGGTGTGGCGGGCGGGTCAGGCTGCTGGGGACAGGCGCGCGAGGTAGCGTCGACGAGGTGGACGTCCTGGTCGGCCCCTACCTCGCCGCGGCCCTGCTGCTGGTGCTCGCGGGCGCCCAGAAGGTCCTCGACCCGAAGCCCCTCGTCCGCGCCCTGAAGAGCGTCGGGGCCCCCGTCCCGGGTAGCGCCGTTCGCCTCGCCGCCGCCGCCGAGACCGCCCTCGGGATCGCCGCCCTGATCACGGTGACGACCGCCACCGGCACGACTGCGACAGCCGGCACCCTCGGCGCCGCCGTGGCCGCGGGGGTCGCGCTGTCCTATGCCGGCTTCACCGCGTTCGTGCTGCTGGCGCTCGCCAAGGGCGGGGTCCTCGCGAGCTGCGGCTGCTTCGGCAAGGCCGACACCCCACCGACCCGCACCCACGCCGCGGTGACCGGTGCGCTCGCGCTGTCGGCCGCGCTGGCGGCGGGGGCGCAGCAGGCGCTGTCCGTCGCGCTCGTCAGCTCGACGGCCGCGCTGGCCGTCACGGCGTACCTCGTCCTGGCCGTGCTGCCGCTGGTGCGCACCCGATGACGGCCGCTGTCGTCGCCCTGTCGGCCGCCGTCGTCCTGCTCGGCGTGCTCGTCGCCGGACTGCTGCGCAGCCACGCCGAGATCCTCAAGAGCCTCCACGAGCTCGGGGCGGGCCTCGAGCTCGACCGCTCCGGTGGCGGCGTGCCGGTGACGACCGACGGCATCGCGAGCGCCCGGGCGAGCGCGGCCCGCACCGGCCCCACGCCCGCGGCCGTCACGGGCACCACCCTCGACGACGAGACGGTCGCGCTCAACCTGCTCGGCACCGAGACCCTCATCGCGTTCCTGTCGAGCGGGTGCACGACCTGCCAGGCCTTCTGGGACGCGTTCAACCGACCGGTGACGGTCCCTGGCGGGGCCCGCCTGGTCGTGGTCACCCGCGACCTCGACGAGGAGTCGCCGTCGGCGCTGCGCGAACGCGCCCCGGCCGACGTGCCCGTCGTCGTCAGCAGCGAGACGTGGGACGGCTTCGAGGTCCCCGGCTCGCCCTACTTCGCCTACGTCGACCGCACCGGCCGCATCGTCGGGGAGGGCTCGGCCGCGACCTGGCCGGCCGTCGTCGACCTCATGGCGCAGGCGCTCGCCGACCGCCCCGGCGGCGGCAGGCACCGCGACGCCCGCGACGAGCAGGTCCTGCTCGCCGCCGGCATCGGCCCCGACCACCCGAGCCTGCGCCCGTGAGCGCCCTGCTCTACGTCGGACTCGGCCTCGGCGTCGCCGCGGCCCTGCGCAGCACCTGGAGCCCTTGAGGTGAGTCGATGCTGACCAGCATCACCCCGCTCGGTGAGCGGGGCCGCGGCAACCGCTACGCCGTCACCATGACGGCCTACGCGGTGGGCTCCGTCCTGGGCGGAGCCCTCGTCGGCGCGCTGCTCGGCGCGCTCGGCTCGCTGCTGGCCCTGCCCACCCGCACCGCCCTGGTCGTCGCGGCCGCGGTCTGCCTCGTCGCGGCCGTCGCCGACGCGACCGGCCGTGTCCCGTCGTACCGTCGCCAGGTCGACGAGGACTGGCTGACCCACTATCGCGGCTGGGTCTACGGCGCGGGCTTCGGCTTCCAGCTCGGCGCGGCCGTCACGACCATCGTCACGAGCGCGCTGACCTACGCCGCCCTCGCGGTCGCCCTGCTCACCGCGACTCCACTGGCGGGCGCGGCCGTGATGACCGCCTTCGCGCTGACCCGCGCCCTGCCCGCGATCGCGGCCCGTGGCGTCGACACCCCCGACGCGCTGCGGGCGCTCGCGGCCTGGCTCGAGCGCCGGCTGTCGGCCGCGCGCACGGCGTCGGTCGCCAGCCTGGTCGCCGCCGCGGCCGTCCTCGGGGCGGTGGCGCTGTGAGGCTCGCCGTCCCGGGTCTGACGATGGACCTGCCGCCCGGCTGGGAGGCCCGCGCGAAGACCCAGCCGCCGTCGCGCCCCGGCCGTCGCGGCAACCTGCTGCTGCACGCCGCGACCATCCCGATCCCCAGCACCCGCGGGGACTTCGGCTCCGGCGTGGTCGACCTGCTGCGGGCCGACGACGTCTTCGTGTCGCTGTTCGAGTACGACCCGGAGGACGCGAAGACCGCGCTGTTCGCGGCGAAGGGCCTGCCGACGGTGCGCCCCGCGGACTTCAGCACCGGCGTCATGCAGCGCACCATCAAGGGCCGCTCCGGCGCGCAGTGGTTCTTCTCCGCGGCCGGCCGCGCCTTCACCCTGCACGTCGTCCTCGGCAGCCACGGGCGGCGCGCGCCCGGGGCGGTCCGGCTGCAGGCGCTGCTCGACGGCACGACGATCGGGAAGCTCTGATGACGACCACCACGGAAGCGTTGGCCTCCCTCGAGACCCGCGCCTCGACGCTGTCCGCCGCCACGCTGTCCCAGCGAGTCGTCGACCGGCTGAGCGGCCTGCTCGCCCTTCGTACCTCTCGTCGTGGCTTCCTCGTCCGCGCCGGCGTCGTCGGCAGTGCGATGGCGGTCGACCCGGTCGGCTACGTCCTCAAGCCTGGCACCGCCTACGCCGCGGTGTGCGGCCCGGGCACGTCGTGCGGCTCGGGGTGGACGGTCTTCTGCGCCACCATCAACAAGGGCGCCAACGCCTGCCCGCCCGGCTCGATCGCGGCCGGCTGGTGGAAGGCCGACGGCGCGTCGCTGTGCGGCGGCAAGGCCCGCTACATCATCGACTGCAACGCCACCTGCTCGAAGTGCACCTCGCCCGGCTCGCGGGCCGGCATCTGCTCGACCGCGTGCTGGTCCTGCGGCTGCACCTGCGGCCCGACGTCGTCGTGCGACCAGCGCAAGGTGTGCTGCAACGGCTTCCGCTACGGCCAGTGCAACACCCAGGTCCGCCAGGTCGGGGGTGTGCAGTGCCGGGTCGTGTCGTGCACGCCGCCGTGGAAGTTCGAGGCCTGCTCGACCGCGCCGGCGACCGACAACCGCACCCGCGACCACAACAGTGACGCGCTGCCGCAGAAGTGGACGCCGATCACCGCGCGCTACACCGCCCTGGGCGAGAACGGCTCGGTGCTCGGCGGCACCGTCTACGCCGAGCTCGCTGTCGCGGGCGGTCGCGCCCAGCGCTACCAGAACGGCCGCATCAACCAGAGCGCCGCGACCGGCGTGCAGGTCGTGATCGGCGCGATCGCCAAGCGCTACGAGGCCGTGGGTGCCGAGGCGGGTGCGCTGCGCTACCCGACGGCCGCCGAGGTCGCGGCCCCGGCGAGCGGCAAGGCCCAGGTCTTCCAGGGCGGGCGCATCTCCTGGACCGCCGCGACCGGCGCCTGGGAGACGACCGGTGTGCGCCGCGACGCCTACGCCCGCGCGCGCTACGAGGGCGGTCTCCTCGGATACCCCGTCACCAGCGAGAACCCCGCAGCCGGCGGCGGCACCGCGCAGCGCTTCGAGCGCGGCCGCATCTCGTGGTCGGCCGATACCGGCGCCCACTGGATGGGCGCGCAGATCGCGGCCCGCTACGCCGAGCTCGACGCGGAGGGCGGTGTCCTCGGCTACCCCGAGGTCGACGAGGACGAGCCGCGCAACGCGCCCTACGCCTCGATCGCCGACAAGGGCAGCCGCACCGTGCGGTTCCAGAACGGCCGCCTGACCTACCTCGCGCGGCTCGACACCGTCATCGTCGAACCCCCGTCGCTGCTGCCGGCGACCTGACCTGACGCAGCGACCCTTCGCGGGTCGTCCACCCGGTCGCGTCGAGGTGCTCCAGCAGGGGTACGACGACGCGCCGGCTCGCTCCCAGCGCCCGCGCGGCCTCGCCGGGGGAGAAGGGCTGCGGTACGCCGGCCAGCACCCGCACCGCCCGCTCGGGCGCGGTCGGGTGGACGACGACGTCGGGGGCCAGGCGGAGCAGGATCCCGTGGGCGTGGGCGGTCGCGAGGGCCTTCGCGTCGAGGCCTCGCTGCCGGAGCTCGCCGCGGTCCGGGGCGCCGAGCGGGTCGGAGGCGAGGTGGTGCGCGAGGGCGCGGACGGCGGCGTCCGCGGGGCCGAAGGAGTGCCGCGGGTTGACGACGAGGCCGGGCCGCGTGGTCGCGCCGGCGCGCTCGGCGACGGCGGGCAGCAGCTCGGGGGTGATCCCGAGGCGGGCGGCTGCGGCGGTGGTGGCGAGGCCCGGTGCGGTGGGCGGCAGGTCACCGAGCGCGGTCTTCAGCTGGTCGCCGAGCGCGTGCAGGTGGTCGTCGGTGGTGACCCAGTCGCCGACCCGCACGACCGGGTCCGCGTCGGCTGTCGGTGGGGTTGTCGGTGGGGTTGCCGGTGCGGTCTCGGTCGATCCTGGGCGTTCTGGTGCGGAGCCCGAACCGAGTCGCGCCCGGTCGCGGCGGTCAGTGGCCGTCTCGGTCGTGAGGGGTCGCTCTGACGACCACAATGACCCGAGACGTGGCTGTGCGGGACGGTCGGTGGCAGCGGCGAGCGGGGTGGACACAGGGACGGGCGGGTCCGCGGGGAGGGCGAGGCCCTGGGCGGTGAGGGTGGTGAGGCGCTGGGGGCCGCGGGCGAGCGCGAGGGCGAGCGGGTCGGACACCGCGAGGTCGTGCGCCCGGGCCGCGGCCGCACCGCGGCGGGTCAGCGGCAGCGGGGCGACGTCGACGACGACGGCACCGCACAGCACCCGGTGCGCCCCAGGGTCGCGCAGGACCGCGCGGTCGCCGACCCGCAGTGGCAGCGGTGCCGGCAGCGTCAGCCGCGCGTGGTCCGGGCCGAGCGGGCGTACCCGCACCGGCACCGCGGCGGTGCCGACGTGCAGCACGAGCTGAGCGGGCCGCGCGGGCAGAGGGGCGCTGAGGCGTACGTCGACGACGTCCGTGCGGTGCCACCGGTCGGCGCCGAGCAGCGCGTCCCCGCGATGTAGCGCCGCACCTGACCGCCCCGCGCCCGCAGTCGCGGCCCTGCCCGGCACTGCCACCGCGACCGCCACGCGGGCCGGACCGCTGACGACCTCCGCGTCGGCGCCGTGCACCTGGAGCCCGCGGACCCGCACGGCCTCGCCGGCGGCCGTCACGAGCCGGTCTCCGACCCGCAGCGTCCCCGCCTCGAGGGTGCCGGTGACGACCCGGCCGCGCCCCCTCACGTCGAAGGAGCGGTCGAGCCAGAGCCGCACGTCGGCGTCGGGGTCCGGCACAGGCAGCCGGTCGAGGCAGCGGTCGAGCGCTGCGGCCAGGTCGTCGACCCCCGGAGTCGTGACGGCCTCCACGCACTGCGCGGTGGCGAGCCCGGCCAGGCGGGCCAGCGCATCCGCGAGGACGGGCGCCGGGTCGGCGAGGTCGCTGCGGGTCACGGTCAGCACGACGTGCCCGATGCCCAGCGCGTCGACCGCGTCCACGTGCTCGGAGGTCTGCCGCTGCCAGCCGGCGTCGGCCGCGACGACGAGCAGCACCGCGCGCACGGGGGCGAGGCCGCACAGGGCGTTGCCGACGTAGCGCTCGTGGCCGGGCACGTCGACGAGCGAGAGCGTCCGACCGCTCGGCAGCGCGCAGGTCGCGTAGCCGAGGTCGAGCGTCATCCCGCGGCGCCGCGCCTCGGCGAGCCGGTCCGGGTCGGTGCCGGTCAGCGCCCGCACGAGCGTCGACTTCCCGTGGTCGACGTGCCCGGCCGTGGCCACCACGCCACCGGCGATCGCGGATCCGGCGGATCCGGCAGCACAGGCAGGGGTCACCTACAGCACCGCGAGGACCGCGTCGCGCAGCCGCACGTCGTCGGACTCCGGCACGCAGCGCAGGTCCAGCAGCAGCCGGTCGTGGGAGACCCGGCCGACGACGCAGGGGTCCCCGAGCCGCAGCGGCCCGGCGAGCGCGGCCGGCAGCGCGACGGCCCAGCCGGGCAACGGCACCCCGGGAGCCCCGCCCCCGCCGACCGCGCCGTCGTGCTCGACGACCAGCCCGCCGACGACCTCGGCCAGCACGACGCACCGCCGGTGCAGCTCCTCCCGCGACGTTCGCAGCGACGCGACCACCGGCGGGACCGGTCCGCGCAGGGTGGCCTCGAGCGCGGCGAGGGTGAGCTTGTCGACCCGCAGGGCACGGGCGAGCGGATGGCGGCGCAGCCGCTCGACGACGTCGGCGCGGCCGAGCAGCAGCCCGGCTTGCGGCCCGCCGAGCAGCTTGTCGGCGCTGCACGTGACCACCGCCGCGCCGGCTCGCAGGGCCGAGGCGACGTCGGGCTCGGCTGGCAGCAGCGGGTCGGCGGCCAGCAGCCCGCTGCCGACGTCGACGACGACCGGGACGCCGAGCCCGGCGAGCTCCGCGACCCCGACCGACGACGTGAACCCCTCGACGGTGAAGTTCGACGGGTGCACCTTCAGCACGCAGCCGGTGGCGTCGCCGAGCGCCCCGGCGTAGTCGCACAGCGCCGTGCGGTTGGTCGTCCCGACCTCGCGCAGCACCGCACCGGTCGAGGCGATCAGCTCGTGCAGCCGGAACCCGTCACCGATCTCGACGAGCTCGCCGCGCGACACCACGACCTCACGCCGGGCGGCCAGCGCGGTCGTCGCGAGGACCAGCGCCGCCGCGCCGTTGTTGACGACGAGCGCGTCCTCGGCGTCGGGGACCGCGGCCAGCAGGGCCGCGACGGTGCCCCTGCCGCGACGCCCGCGGGAGCCGGTCGTCACGTCGTACTCGAGGTCGCTGTAGCCCGCGGCGAGCCCGACCGCGGCGACCGCGGCGGGCGACAGCGGAGCGCGGCCGAGGTTGGTGTGCACGACGACGCCGGTCGCGTTGAGGACCGGCCGGGTCGTGGTCGGCGTGGCGGGCAGGGCGGCGACGGCCGCGTCGGCAGCGGCGACCGCGGGCAGCGACCCGCTGCGGACCAGCTCCTGCGCGGCCTGGACGGCGGCCCGGACGAGGCCGGCTCCGACGACGGGGACGGCGGCCTGCAGGCGCGGGTCGGCGAGCAGCGCGTCGGTGCGGGGCACGTCACGCCGCGGGTCGCTCGCGGGCCGGTCGCTCACGGGGCAAAGGTACGGCCAGGGACATGTCACCCCGACGGTCCTGCGGATCCGGCTCGCGCCCGCCGATGCTGGACGTGGGGGAGGGACCGGAGGAGACACGGTGATGTACCCAGGATGGGGACGCCACGAGCCGCTGCTCACGGCCTTCGACGCCCACCACGCCGCCGTGATCCGCAGCGACGGCGTGGCGGCCAGGCTGCGCGACCAACCCGGTGACCGCGAGCTGCTCGACCGCACGCTCAGCGCCGCGGAGGAGGTCCTCGCGACGCGGGCCCGCCTCTACCGTGCGCTGATGGACCTCGGGTGGACACCGCCCGCGGACGTCGTCGAGGACCTCCGCTACGACGACGTATTGCGCGCCACGCCCGGCGCCTGACCCGCGGACCAGGGCGTACGACGAGGATGCGTCTGTGATCCTGCGCTCCGCCCGCCTCGACCTGGTCCCGCTCGAGCTGCCCGTGATCGAGGCCCTGCTCGCGGGCGACCTCGAGCGGGCGCGATCGCTGACGGGATTGCCGATCGACGAGGCGACCTTCGCCGAGGACGGCCACGTCCTGCGGCTGCGCCGCGACCAGCTGCGCGCCGACCCGACGGAGCTGCCGTGGCTGCTGCGCGCCGTGGTCGAGCGCGCCACCGGTGCGGTCGTCGGGCGGATCGGCTTCCACGCCCCGCCGGTCGACGGCACCGTCGAGATCGGCTACTCCGTCGCGCCCGCCCACCGCCGCCGGGGGATCGCGGTGGAGGCCGCGACGGCACTGCTCGGGATGGGCCGCGAGCTCGGCGTACGCCGGTGCCTGGGGTCGTTCTCCCCCGCCAACGACGCCTCGCGGGCCGTCCTCGCCCGGCTCGGCTTCACCCACGTTGGCGAGCAGATCGACGAGATCGACGGTCTCGAGGAGGTGCACGCGCTGGCGTTGTAGCCTTGCCGTCGCCAGGGAGGCTTCGCCTAGTCCGGTCTATGGCGCCTCACTGCTAATGAGGTTTGGGCCTTAAAGCCCATCCGGGGTTCAAATCCCCGAGCCTCCGCCCTGGAAGACACGGGCCCCCGTCCACGACGGGGGCCCGTGCTCGTGCAGGGCTACAGCGTGAGCAGCCGCCGCAGGCCGTCGGCGATCTCCTAGGGCGTGGCCGTGCGGGTCCAGGCCGCAGCCGCCCCGGCCTCCAGCAGCGCGTCGCGCGCCCCCTCGTCGGCGGCCTGCACGCCGATGCGGGTGACGGGCGCCACCTGGCGGATCGTCGCGACGAGCTCGAGCCCGCCGAGCGACGGCAGGGCGTCCTCGACGAGCACCAGGTCGGGCTGCTCGACCACCACGGCCCCGAGGCCCTCGGCGCCGTCTTCGAGGGCGGCTACGACGTCGACGCCGCAGGCCGCGAGCAGCGCGGCGACCTTGTCGCGGGTCCAAGGGCGACGGTGCACGAGGACCGCCGACAGCGCCGCGTCGGCGGCTACCCGCTCGCGCACCGCCGCGTCCACCCGCGCGGCCACCTGTCGGCGCCGCGCCTGGTCCATCTGCTGCTCGCGGCTGCTCACCGGCACAGCCAGCCCGGTGTCGCGCAGCCTCTGCCAGGTCTCGAGCCCCGCAGCGCGCAGCGCCTCACGGACAGGGGGAAGGGGGTCGTGCAGCACGGCTCACCTCTGTGGTCGAAGCAGGTCAGGAGTGACGTCGGACCAGAGGCTACGACGACCGCGGTGCGTGCGCACGCGTCAGCCGTTCGGCGGCGCTGCGCGCACCCGCTATGCTCTTCCTTCGTGCCTCCCGGGGCACACGCGCCCGTAGCTCAACGGATAGAGCACTTGACTACGGATCAAGAGGTTAGGGGTTCGAATCCCTTCGGGCGCACCCAAAACCGCAGGTCAGCGGGGGTGTAGCCCTCCAGGGACCGAGCGGCCTGGCCCTCGTGGTCACACCGTGGTCACAGAACTCTGTGACCGACGTGGCGAACCTGCTCCCGGTCGCACGCATGCTGCGCCTCCCGTCCCGTGCGGACAGGAGGGGTTCGGATGGCCGGTTCGGTCAGCAGGCAGTGCGGGACCTGACCCGGACCCGCACGAGCCTGGTGCGGGAACGTGCCCGCGAGATCCAGCGTCTGGAGCGGGTCCTGGAAGACGCTGGGATCAAACTGTCCGCGGTGGCCAGCGACATCACCGGGGTGTCCGGACGGCTGATGCTCGACGCGCTCATCGACGGGCAACGGGACCCGGCGTCGTTGGCTGAGCTCGCCAAGCGTCGGTTGCGGTCGAAGATCCCGGAGTTGACCGAGGCGCTGACCGGTCGGTTCAACGACCACCATGCGTTCCTCGCGCGGCTGCACCTAACCTTGATCGATCAGCACACCGCCGCAGTGGACGAGCTCACCGGCCGGATCGAGGTGGTGATCGAGCCCTTTCGTGTCGTGCGAGAACTCATCGCGACCATCCCCGGGACAAGCATCGGCGTCGCCGACGTCATCATCGCTGAGACCGGCGCGGACATGACCCAGTTCCCCACCGCAGCGCATCTGGCGTCGTGGGCCGGAACCTGCCCCGGCAGCAACGAGTCCGCGGGGAAGGTGAAGTCCACCCACACCCGACCGGGCAACCCCTACCTGAAGGGGGCGCTGGGGATCGCGGCCATGTCATCGGCCCGCAGCAAGGACACCTACCTCAGCGCGAAGTACCGCCGGATCGCGTCACGCCGCGGACCGGTCAAGGCCATCGTCGCGATCGAGCACGCCATCCTCATCGCGATCTGGAACATGCTCACGACCGGCGAGGTCTACCGGGAACCCGGCGGTGACTTCTACACCCGCAGGCACCCCGACAAGGCCAAGCAACGCGCCCTCGAACAGCTCCGCAAACTCGGCTACACCGTCACCCTGGGCCCAGCTGCAACCACCGTGGCTGGGTGAATCTTCGCGTCAGAGCGGGTGCGAGTTCGTGACGTCGGCCGCGTCTGTCCGCGAACTGTTTCCGGGCCCAGCAAGCGACGTGTGGCTGCCGCCTTCGGCGGAGCGGTTCGGGACGTGCGGTCGTCGGGATGGCTAACGGACGACGTGCGTGCGTAGGTAGTCGGCCAGATGGGGATCGGGCTCCTGGTGCGGGTAGCAGCCCTCCATGAAGGCAACGGCTTCCTCGGCGGCCTCGAACCCGGTCAGGGGCCAGAGTGGCAGCAGGTCTGCGGTGTCTGCGGCACGCATGGAGAAGAGCTTCATCGCAAAGACGTAGCGAGCGGGAGGTTCGAGCACGAGCAGGCGGGGGCTGTCGATGAGGGGTGAGCACATGTCCTCGTGCAGCCCCTGCGGCGCGAACATCGCGGCGTTGTCGTTCAGCCAGTGAGGCTCGAGGTCGTGACGCGCGGCGACCTCGGCTGCGCTGGCGCGGAGGTCGGCGTCGAGCCTCGTGATGCTGTCGACATCGCGGGTAGCTCCCCGCAGGGAATGCAGGGCCAGGAAGGCGCCGCCGACCATCACGATGCGGTGCTGCTTGCCTGGGGGTAGGGCTGCGGACAGCTCACGCAGATAGGCGAGGATCGTCATGCGGTCCAGCAGCTTTGGGCCTGGTTGCGTCATGCAGCAGCCAGAGCGCCCGCGGCGGGAGCGCCGTTGCGGAAGAGACTGTGCTCGTCGATGGTGATGTTGCGGGCACGCAGCTCAGGCAGGGTCGCTGCTCGCCAGGCCTGGAGCATGCGCGGCGTTCCTTCGGGTGCCCACTCGTCGGGCAGCGGGCGGGTCTGACGGGCCCACGCCGGGGCGGGCAGGTCCGCGCTCGCTGCGAGGCGCTCGGCGAGGCCGGCGAGCAGCGCGCGCAGGACGGGTGAGCGTGAGTGCCGCGGCGCGTCCTTGATGGCGGCTGGGATGTGCTCAGGGTGCTGGAGCAGCAGGTCCAGGCTCGCGCGCAGCGCCGTCCAATCGGGCTCGCCGGAAACGGTTGTCCCGCGCCAGGCCCGCGCGAGGTCAGCGAGGCGCGGAGGTGGGTCGTCCGCGGAACTGCCGAGGCGCTTGCGCTGAAGGCGGTACCCAGTGCATTCGAGGAGCCGAGTCAGTGTGCTGAAGGAAGGATCCAGCGTCCCCTGCTCGATCCGTGCGACGGTGGACGGGGCAACCCCCGCGCCCGCGGCGAGCGCTCGGATGGACAACGCCGCGCTGGTGCGAGCCTCGCGCAGCAGCGTCCCGGCGTCCTCCATGTTGTAAGCGTATCCGCGTACAAGATGACTTGCAAGCTCAGCGACCAGCGGTCCCCGGCGCGAGGCGGTCGGCGGCGCGCGGCTGTTACCGGATTGTTCACACTCTCCGCATCGCTGTACCGCTCCAGACCGTCCGAGGGCATCGTCGCGCCGTACGCACGGCACTCAGGACCGGCCTAGACTGCAGTGTCCAGACCCGTACGGATCAAGAGGTTAGGGGTTCGAATCCCTTCGGGCGCACACCTAAACGTGCAGGTCAGCCGGTACGGCGCCCCCTCAGCGGAGATCCGTCTGCTGGTTCGTCCCATCGTCTGTCCCATCAGCGGGCAGACCACCACGATGGGATCACGAGGACACGGCTCGTTGCGCCAGCGGCACCCCGGCCGGTGGGAGGTACGGGTCAGCGTCGGCGTTGACGCGGTCAGCGGCCGGAGCATCTCCCGGTCGGTCACAGTGCACGGTGACCTCGCCGCCGCCCGGCAGCGCCAGGAGGAGCTGGCCGGTCAGGCCGCTGCGCTGCGCTCGGAACAACAGACCCCGGTGCGCAACGTCGCCGAGCTGCTCGACCGGTGGCTGGCCGACGAGCACGACTGGAAGCCCGGGACCTGGCGCGGTTACCGCACCACCCGCCGCCGGCTCGGCGACGACCCGCTGCTCAGACGCGCCCCCGCGGCCGTCACCCCACCTGTGCTGCGGGCCGCGATGCACGCCTGGGCGAAAGCTGGAGTGCCGACCACGACCATCAGCCTCAACGTCCGAACGCTGCGCTCCGCGTTCGGCTGGGCGCACCAGCAGCGGCTGCTCGCCAGCCAACCGCTGGCCGGGATGCGCGGACCCGGGCAGCCCGAGCCGCGCCGCGACATCCCGCTCGACATCGTCCGGGCACTGCGAGTCGGGTGTTGCCTGATGCGGCGGCGCTGCGCAGCCACTGTTCCGCGACGTCACCGAGGGCGAGGAAGGTCTTCTCCGCGGCGCTGCGACCCTTGACCTTCCGTGCTGGTGAGGTCGGCCGCGGCTTGCCGTAGTGGTCGTCGTTGATGCTGACTTCGCCTGGTGCGACGAGGACGTGCTCGGCGAGGACCTCCCCGGTGCCGGGCGCGACGATCGTGACCCGGTCGTTCGCTGCGACGACCTCGACCTTGTTGCCGAGCATCCGGTTCGGCACGGAGTAGCGCGCTGAACCGATCCGGATGCAGCTCAGCTTGTCGACCTTGCGTAGTTCCCGGCGCCCGATCGTGGGCCTCAGCGACGGCAACGCCGCGAGCAGCGGCAGCTCGACCTCGGTGAGCCGCTCGAGTGGGACTGCGCAGATCTCGGAGTGCACTGCGCTGTTGACCTCCGCGCACCACGCCTTCGCGGCGGTGTTGGCCTCGGTGACGTCGGTGGCGTCGGCGAAGCGGCGTGCCACGACACCGAGCGGGACCATCAGGTCGCTCTTGGAGTAGTTCACCAGCGCCTCGACGATGCCCTTGCTCTGCGGGTCCTGGGCCTCGCAGAAGTCCGGCCGGAACCGGTAGTGAGCCGCGAAGCGGATGTAGTCCGGTGACGGGATGACGACGTTGGCGACGACCCCACCCTTCAGGCAGCCCATCCGGTCGGCGAGCACGACCTTCGGGACCCCGCCGAGGGTCTCGAAGCACTCCGCGAGCAAAGCCAGGGTCGTGCTGGCCTTCTCGTCGGTGGCGAACCTGACGAACCGCACCCGAGAGTAGGCCAGCACCGCGCAGAACACGTGTAGCCCGTTGAGGACACCCCAGTCGATGACCAGGTGCTCACCGGGCGCCCAGACCGCCGGCCGACGACCTGCCGCGATCGCTTGTCCCTGCCGGTACTTGGCGCGTTCGGTCGCGACCAGGCGCCGGAAGTTGCGGTCCGACCCCTCATAGCCCGCAGCGCGGGCGATCGGCAGCAGCCGCTTCGCGCTGATCTTGCCGTGGGTCTCCTTCAGCTCATGAGCGACCGTCCCGCGGACGCTCTCGAAGTTCCGGCGGCGTTCGACCCGCACGGCCTGCGCCCGCTCGCGCTCGATGACCCGCTTGACGGTCTTGTGCGTGACACCGCAGATCTCCGCGGCGCCTCGATAGCTGCCCACCCGCTGGTAGGCCGTGATGACGTCCAACTGCTTCCTCGCTGACAACATGGGAGTCCCCCTGGGCGGTGATCGGTGACTGGCTAGACACCGCCACCGTCACCGCTCAGGGCCTCACTCCCGGGCAGACACGACGGACGCGAGGTGGGGACTTCTACCGGCCACCAGTGGGGACTTCTCGTGGCCACCAGCGGGGACTTTCACATGGCCACGGACAGTCTTCAGCTTCGCCGGGGATGCGTGCGGGCGGCTGCTCATCGACGGGCGGTGACAACAATGGGCGCGCCGGTCTCTACGCGACGAGCTCAGCCCGACGTCGTGGACGAAGCGGTCGTGCCGTTCTTCTCGACGGTCATCGACCTCAGACCTTGTTGACATCGAGGAGAGCTACACGGTCACGTCCGCGGCGGAAGCCCCGGGACACCGGCATGGCTTTCCGTGCACGGGCTGCAGGACTGCAGGCGGTCAGGCTCGCCGATCCGCCCAGCGACTAGCGCCGCGCCGCTCCGCGGGTCAGAGCCTGCCCCGCCGCGGTGATGAGCCGGCCGCTGGGGACCGGCAGGGGCAGCGCCCCGATCACGCCTGCGACCTTAACTGCGAGCTCGGCGCGGCTGGACGGCGTGATGATTGACGTGTCGATGAGCGCCGTCCACGCCCTGCTCCCGCTTGAGCTGATGCCAGACCGACAGCAGACCCTGTCGTCTCTCGAGAGACCAGTGTGTGGATTCAGATTGATCTGGCCAAATCGAGTCATCCAGATGCGACGACGGTTCCACGGATCGGGATCATACGAAGATCCTGCGCCGGACAACAGGAGTTGTCGAACTCGTGGCGAACAGTCCGAGTGGAGGTCCTGCGGCCCAGCGCGAGGACCTCTAACGGAGGGGTGATGCTCGGTGCTTGAGGACAGTGAGTCGCTCGCGCGTCTGATCGACGGGTATAGGGGTGTCCTGACGGCGGTCGCCAGGAGCCGCGGACTGGATCACCACGCTGCAGAAGACTGCGTGCAGGACGTCTCGCTCCGCGCCATGAGCATGACCTTCACCCAGGAGGACATCGAGCCGTTGCTCAAGCGCATGGTGCGCAACCGGGCGTTGGACATCCTGCGCAGCACACAGAGCCGGGAGGCTCGGCAGCGCCTCGTGGGATCCCGGACTCTGGTCGAGCACGCAGATCCGTTCGCCACCGTGCTTGATCAAGCCGAAGCCCGCTGGCTCATGCGCAGGCTCACAGCGCTGCGGCCACGCGAACAGCAACTGGCCCAACTTGTCGCACAGGGCCTTGAGGTGCAGGAGGCCGGTCGAACTCTCGGCCTGAGTCCAAAGAACACGTCTGTGACGTGGTCGCGCGCGTCCGCGGCGATGCGCGCTCTCGTTGCCAGCGCGTCTGCCGTGCTTGTCTGGGCTCGGCGACACGTTCGAGAAGGCGCAGCGGGCACAACTGTCCTTGCTTCGGCGATCGCCGCACTCACCATCCCCCACATCGCGACACCCTTGGACCCGGGAACCGCAGATCGGCCTCCGCCCTACACAGCAGGCCAACAACTTGAGAGTGAGCCGAGCACGCTGGCGATCAGACAGGCCCCTCAGCCGGCTCAGAAGGCCACGGTGCCTGGACAGCGCGCCGGCGCGCGGGCTAGCGAAGGAGAAGGCGCACCGCAGCGTTCGCTCGCCCTCGTCCCCAAGATCGAAACTCCAGTTGTGGGGAGCCGGGGCCCGGTCACCACAGAACGCCGCCGCGAAGAGGAGACCTTCTATGATTCGGTCTTTCGCTGCGTCGAGCAGGGTGTGGTGATCACACTCGGCTACCAGGGCTGCGCTGGCTGAGACGTCGAGGGTCTGCTGATGTAGCCAGGTGGTGTGCGGCTCCGTAAGAGTCTGCATGAGACTCCTTCTGCTAGCCGCCCTCCTGGTCACCCCGGCTTTGGCCAACGCCGAGGACGCCGAGCGATGCGTTATCCGCCCCGCGGTGTACGTAACCGACATCGAGCTTCCCGGCGGGACGACGTGCGTTCCCTCACCCATCTGAGGATCACTGTTGCCACGGCTGTGCTCGCTACGTACACCATGTGCCGGACGGATCGTGCGATCCACGATCGACGGCGGGCAAAACTCAGCGGCGTCTACCGGACGCGGAGAGGACAGACATGCGTGCAGCAACTCGGAGGGCGCTTGCTCTCACGGTGTCAGCGTTGGGCGCTATCGCGCTTACGGCTTCGCCCGCGACGGCAGCTTCCGGCCCCGCGCTGGTGCTCCACACGGAGGACTCAGCTGGCGGCACAGTTACAGGGGCGTGCGCGTTTCTGCTGAGCGCCAGCACCGACGCCGCCAACGACACGTACTACGTCCACGCCACCGCGCAGACGAGTGGCGTTGCGGTGTCGACGTCCATCACGTGCACTCTGCAGACGTCGGCCACCCCCGGTCAGGGGGTCCTAGGCGGGGGCGGCATCACCCTGCCGGGCCTCGTGGCGACGACCGTCGTCACCGTCCCGGTCAATCGCTCCGTCGCCGTTGTCTTCGGCTGTTCCGTCCCGGACGCTGCGTTCCTCGACGGGTCGACCGGCAACCCCAACAACCGGTCGACCTGCCGGGCTCTGTAGAAATGAGGAGGACGCTGCACGGCGGGCTGCTGCGTTCGGGCTTACTGTTCGGTGTCCTCCTCCTACTTCTGCAGACTCCCGGGTCGTCGCTCGCGGCGACCAGCGCGGTGCTGACGTCGGAACTCCGCTGGTCCGTCTCGGGCAGTGCCGAGCGAAGTATCGAGTTGAAGAACTCACTCAGCTTCCGAGAGTTTGCGCTTCCGGTAGGACAAGCCGAGGCACTCGGGGGCATCCGTGCGGTCGCAATCCTTCCGCCGGTGGGCAGGCCACAGGCGGGCTTCGTGATGATCGCGCGAACAGATCTTCTGCATGAAGGCTGGGGAGCCGTGAGCACGACGACTCTGAAGCCCGGGAAGTATCGACTAGCTGTGATCTCGGATGGGCGCGGCTCTCTCGTCCTTCGTCTGCCCGGCGCGCCGAAGGGAAGAACAGTCCTTTCGGGTGGATCGCCCTACTCCGGGGCAATCGCACGGAAGTCGCTGGACTCGAGCCCGCGCGCTCCAGGAGAGGTGTCGTTGTTCGACTCGCAATCGTTGGAGTCGTATACCCGCTCGCTGGTTGTTTTTGCCGAAGCGGGCGACTTCCGCGCCACCACCCTGACCTACGTGTGCGCGTACACCGGCCGCAGAGACGAGCCGTTCCTACCCATGTGCAACGGCGGAAGCGGCGCGGGTGTCGGCACCCCGATCAACCCACAGGCCTCCTGGCAATCGCAGGGATACGGCGTCTGGGACTTCGCGCCAGGCGAGGGCACGTTCAGAGTTGAGAGCCACCACGTAGGTACCGTCAACGCTGCCGCCGCCGACTTCTTCTGGTTCGGCGACGAGTAGCCATCGGATCCAGAACAGATCGAGGTCTGCAGGACCTCCCTGCATTGACCTGTCCCCGTCGCGGCTCGGCAGTATGAGGATGCCCCGCTTTGACGGACAGGGTTGATCGCTCGTCAGGCTACGGCCTTCAGAGTGGCTGACGTTGGACTCTGCTGCTCGTACTGGATGGGGGTCAGGTAGCCCAGGGTGTGGTGCTTGCGGGTGCCGTTGAACCA
>JAUYQP010000017.1 GCA_030697205.1 Mycobacteriales bacterium | reverse complement strand
CTGGCGGCGATCCTGGCGGCGATCCTGGCGGCGATCCTGGCGGCGATCCTGGCGGCGATCCTGGCGGCGATCCTGGCGGCGATCCTGGCGGCGATCCTGGCGGCGATCCTGGCGGCGACCCACCCCGACCTCTTTGCTGCGGTCGCCCCGGTGGCCGGTTGCGCCTACCGGACGTGCGGCGACCCCGACGGCACGGCGGCCTTCGCCGCGATGGGGCCGCGCGCGCGCGTCGTCCCGACGCTGGTGGTGCAGGGCGGTGCCGACACGGTCAACAACGCGGCGATGGGCGCGTCCGCGGTCGGGCAGTGGCTCGCGACCAACGACCTCGCCGACGACGGGAGGGCCAACGGGTCGGTGCCCCTGCAGCCGTCGTCGGTCACGACCCACGACGCGGTCCTCGGCACGCCGCCGGGCGACCGGTGCGTCGGCAACAGCCGGCTCCCGTGCGGCGGCGGGGTGCTGGGACTCGCGAGCCACCCCTACACCGTCGCGCGCTACGACGTCGACGGTCGCTCGGTCGTCGAGGCAGTCGTCATCCACGGGGCGAACCACGCGATCACGGGCGGCGACCCGCGCGGGACCTTCGTGGACCCGGCGGGACCTCGATGGCCGAGCTGATGCACGCCTTCTTCGTCGAGCACCCGCGGCCCTGACGGTCAGAACACCAAGCCTGAGGCAGGAGGTACCCGCCAGGTGGCTCGTTGTTGTGAGATTCACAAGCGAGGGTCGGAGATTGCCCAGCCCTCACGGTAGGAATCCTGCGTGGAGGTGGCGAAACTCACAGGCTGACGGCAACCGCGACGACGCGGTCCCGCAACCCAGGAGTGACTCGTGCGCCGAAAGCCCCTCTCACGACCCGTACTCGTCCTCGCTGCGCTGGCCACCTCGCTGGTGGCCTGCTCCAGCGCGCCGGCTCCCCAGACCCTGGCGGGTGACGCCACCGGCGTGGGCCCGACCGGGACGGCGGGGACCACTGGGACGACGGGGACCACCGGCGGGACGCCCACGGGCCCCGGGACGACCGGCGCCGACGGCACGACGGGGACGTCGGGCACGAGCGGGACCTCCGGCACGACCCGCACCTCCAGCACGACGGGCACGACCGGGACCGCGGGGACCTCGGGTACGTCGGGGTCGACGACCGGTAGCGGCAGGTCGGGCACGACCGGTCCGGCCACCCGCTCGACGCTGTTCGCCCCCGACCAGGACCGCATCGGCATCACCGACACCTCGATCACGATGTGCGCCCACGCCGCCCTCACCTACGGCGCAGCCTTCAACACCGAGGCCGCGGACTTCAACGTCTTCTGGACCGCGCTCAACGAGGAGCAGGGCGGCGTCTACGGCCGCAAGGTCGCGGTGACCTACGAGAACGACAACTACACCGCGTCCGATGCGCTGGTGGCCGCCCGTGCCTGCCAGGCCAAGGGCATCTTCATGCTCATCGGCGGCATCGGCTTCGACCAGATCCCCGCGGTGCGCAACTACGTCGAGGAGCAGAAGTTGCTCTACCTGCACCACACCGCCACCATCAAGGGCACCGAGGGGCAGAAGTACTCCTTCACCGCACTGCCGACCGTCGAGCGGATGGGTGAGGGCTTCGCGCAGCTGGCCATCGAGAAGTTCCGCGGCAAGAAGATCGGCATCATCAAGCGCGACGGGCCCAACTGGGAGCCGGGCGTCGTGGCCTTCAAGGCCCTGGCCAAGCAGGCCGGGCTGCAGATCGTCGCCGAGCGGGCGGTGGCGGCCAGCAAGGCCAACTACACCGACGAGATCCTCGCGATGCGCAACGCCGGCGCCGAGGTCGTGTGGGGCTGGGAGAACGCCCTGACCTCCACTCAGATCCTGCTGCAGGCCAAGCGTCAGAACTACAGCCCCAACTGGATGCTGTTTCCGTTCAACCTCACCAGCCAGAACCTCGGCCAGGACGCGCTCTCGCCCCCCCTGGACGGTGTCGCGATGTACACCGCCTACAGCTTCGGCGACCGCGGCGGGAGCTTCTCGTCCTACGCCGACGACCTGGCGCTGTTCGAGAAGCAGTACGCGAAGTACCGCCCCAACGCCGACCTGCAGGGGCTTGGCGGAGACCTGCTCTTCCTCAACTGGCAGGGCCAGAAGGCGCTCTACGACATCTTCCTGGCGTGTGGCAAGGACTGCACCCGCAACCGCTTCGTCGACACCCTCACGACCTACAAGAAGCGGCCGACGAGCAGCGCCTGCGTCATCGACTTCACCCGCGGGGACCGCCAGCACGGCTCGGACCAGGTCGTCTTCATGCAGACCTACGCGAGCCCGTCGGGCAAGGTCAACTGGCGCAACACCAAGGCCTGCGTCGGGCCGGCCTGATGGGCCAGGTCCTCGTCCTCGGGCTCATCTCCGGGGGCATCTACGCGCTGTTCGCGCTCGGCGTCGTGCTGCTGCACCGCGGCACCGGTGTGCTGACCTTCGCCGGCGGCGAGATCGGCGCGGCCGGCGCGCTGCTGGCCGCGGTGCTCGTCACCCAGCAGGGGCTGCCGTGGGTGGTCGGCGCGGTCGTGGCGGTCACCTTCGGCGTGGTCCTCGGCTGCGTCTTCCAGCTGCTGGTCGTGCGCTTCATGAGCGACGCCGACAAGGTGGCCGTGAGCGTCGCGACGGTCGGGCTCGCGCTGTTCCTCCTCGCCGTCGAGATCCAGGTCTTCGGCGAGGAGCCGCAGCTGCTCAAGGATCCGGTCGACGGCGGCGTGATGCTGGCCGGCGTCTTCGTCACCTGGACCCAGATCGGCGGGCTCGCCCTCGCGGTCGCTCTCGGCTTCGGCCTGCAGGCCGTGCTGCGCCGCAGCGACTTCGGTCTCGGCATCCTCGCCTCCGCGCAGGACCCGACCGCGGTCCGGCTGGTCGGCGTCCCGCTGTCGCGGATCTCGCTGACCATCTGGGGGGCCGGCGCCGGGCTCGCCGTCCTCGCCTCGATCCTCGTCGCGCCGACGGTGACGAAGTTCGGCCCCGGCTACGCCACCGAGCTCTACGTCGTCGGTCTCGCTGCCGCGGTCATCGGTGGGCTCAACAGCCTGCCGGGCGCCGTCGTCGGCGGGGTGGTGCTGGGCGTCGCGGAGGCCGCCGCCGGTCGCTACCTCTCGGAGTACGGCATCCCGGGGCTGCGCTACGCCGTGGTCCTCGGGCTGCTGCTCGTCGCGCTGCTCGGACGCCAGCTCCTGCCCGATCTGCTCAAGCGGCTCGACGCCGTCGGCCGGCCGGCACCCCAGGCCCGCGAGGTGGGCGCATGACCACTGCCACCGGTCTGCTCGACCGCGCCCGTGTCGGCACGCTGCCGATCGTCAAGGTCCCCGGCATCGCGATCGCGGCCGTGCTCGCCGTCGTCCTGCCGCTCGGCCTCGACGGCCTCGGCCTGCTGTCCGACAAGAACGCGCTGCTTGCCTCGGCCGCCTGCTCCTTCGCGATCGCGGCCATCTCGCTCAACGTCCTCATGGGCTACGCCGGGCAGATCAGCCTCGGGCAGTTCGCCTTCGTCGGCGTGGGGGCCTTCACCACCGGCATCGTGACGAGCCCGGTGCAGCTGCGGCTGCCCTGGGTGGTCGGCCTCGCGGCCTCGGCGGCGGTCGGCGGCGTCATCGCGTTCCTCGTCGGCCTGCCGGCGCTGCGGCTGCGCGGCCTCTACCTCGCCATCGTCACCGTCGGCGTCGCCTACGTCGGATGGCAGACGGTCTTCCCGCTCGAGGACATCGGCGGCGGCTCCTCGGGCAAGGTCATCCCCAACCCCTACGTCGGGGGCAACCCCATCTCCAGTGACGCCGGCTTCCTGGTGCTCGCCGCGCTGCTGCTCGTCGCGGTCTGGCAGGTCGACGTCAACCTGGTGCGTTCCCGGCTCGGTCGCGCCTTCCGGGCGCTGAAGGCCGACGAGCAGGTGGCAGCGTCGTTCGGCATCGACGTGGCGCGCTTCAAGCTGCTCGCGTTCACCATCTCCGGGGCGATGGCCGGCGTCGCCGGCTGCGTCTACGGCACGGCCTACGGCACCGTCACCTCCAACGACTTCCCCTACGCCAAGAGCCTGCTGCTCGTGGTCATGGTCGTCATCGGCGGGCTCGGCAGCCGGTGGGGCGTCGTTCTCGCGGCGTTCTTCGCCTTCTTCCTGCCCGAGCTGCTCATCGGCGTCTTCGGGGCCGGCTTCCGCGGCTGGGACCTCGTGCTCAACGCCGCGTTGCTGATGTACACCCTCGCCGTCGAGCCGCACGGCTTCGCGGGGGCGGTCACCAAGACGCGCGAGAAGCGGGCGATCCGCAAGGGCGGCGAGCCGCCGCTGCCGCCGACCCGGCCCAGCCTGCCGGCGCTCACCCGGCCGACCGGACTGCCGGCGCCCCGCACGATCCGACCCGGCACCGCGGTGCTGGAGGTGTCCGACGTCAGCGTGCGCTTCGGTGGCCTGCAGGCCGTCGACAGCGCGGGCATCCGCGTCGACCGCGGCACCATCGTCGGGCTGATGGGGCCCAACGGCGCCGGCAAGACGACGCTGTTCAACGCCGTCACGGGAGCGCTCACCCCCGACAGCGGCCGCGTCGTCTTCCTCGGCGAGGACGTCAGCACGCTGCCGGCCCACGCCCGGGCGGCCCGCGGCATGGGTCGCACCTTCCAGCTGATCGGCCTCGCCAAGGACCTCTCGGTCTACGAGAACCTCCTCATGGCGCAGCACCTCGCCGCGCCCTACGGCGTGGTCTCGGCGCTCACCGGCCTCGGTCCGGTGCGCCACTGGGAGCGCGACCTGCGGGCCCGCGCCGACGAGACCCTCGACGGCCTGGGCTTCGGCCGCTACCGAGACACCGCGGTGGGCCGGCTCTCCCATGGCCAGCAGCGCATCGTCGAGATCGGCTGCGCGCTGGTCACCAGCCCCGAGCTCGTGATGCTCGACGAGCCGAGTGCCGGCATGAGCCCGGCCGCGGCCGAGGACCTCGCCGCGACCCTGCTCGACGTGCGCGACCAGCTCGGCCGCACCGTGCTGCTCATCGAGCACAACGTCCCGCTCGTGCTCGGCGTCGCCGACGAGCTCTACGTCATGGCTGCTGGGCAGGTGATCGCCGACGGCGAGCCGGTCGAGGTCGTGACCCGTCCCGAGGTCGTCACCGCCTACCTCGGTGGAGAGGTGCTCGCATGACAGTCGCCGCCCCCGTGCCCGTCCTCGAGCTCGTCGACATCACCGCCGGCTTCGGCGCCACGACGGTCCTGCACGGCATCTCCTTCAGCGTCCCGCAGGGCTCCATCGCCGGGGTCTTCGGCCTCAACGGCGCCGGCAAGTCGGTGACGATGAAGGCCATCGCCGGGGTCGTCCCGGCCCGCTCGGGTCAGGTCCTGCTCGACGGCGTCGACGTGACGAGGTTGAGCCCGGAGAAGCGGGTCGCGATGGGGATGGGCCACGTGCCGCAGGGCCGCCAGGTCTTCCCCCAGCTGACCGTCGAGGAGAACCTCCGGCTCGGCGCCTACACCCTGCGCCGCAAGGACAAGAAGCGCTACGGCCCGGCGCTCGACGGCGTCTACGACCGCTTCCCCGTGCTGCGCGAGCGCCGCTCGCAGGCCGCCGGGACGATGTCGGGCGGCCAGCAGGCCTCGCTCGCCGTCGCCCGTGCGCTCATCAACGAGCCGTCGCTCGTGCTCGTCGACGAGCCGAGCGCGGGCCTGTCGCCGGTCGCGCAGCTCGAGCTGCGCGAGGTCCTCGAGACCGTCAAGGCCACCGGCGTGACGATGGTGCTCGTCGAGCAGAACGTCGCCTTCGGCCTGTCGCTCGTCGACACCGCCCACCTGCTGCAGACCGGCACCGTCGTGCACTCCGCACCGGTCGACGAGCTCGACAGCAGCACGCTCGCGACCCACCTCGGCATCGGTCGGGTCCTGTCGGCCGCGACCGGCACCGCCCTCGGCAAGCGCCGGCAGTCGCCGACCACCGGAGGACCCCGTGCCCGTCGTAGCGCGTGAGGACGGCGCCGAGGTCTTCTGGGAGGCCACCGGCGCAGGGACCCCGGTGCTGCTCCTCATGGGGCTCGCCTACCCCGCTGCCATGTGGTTCCGCCAGGTCCCGGCTCTGGCTGAGCGACACCGCGTGATCGTCATGGACAACCGCGGTGCGGGTCACACCGGTGACGTCCCCGGCGCGCCCTACACGGTGGAGACGATGGCGGCCGACGCGCTCGCCGTCCTCGACGCGGCGGGCGAGGAGAGCGCCCACGTCGTCGGCATCTCGATGGGCGGCCTCATGGCGCAGGAGCTCGCGCTCTCGCACCGCGAGCGGGTGCGCAGTCTGGTGCTCATGGCGAGCCACCCCGGCATCGTCAACGCGACCGTGCCGCCGGCCGCGCTCGAGCTGTTGCAGAAGCGCGCGACGATGACCGCCGTCGAGGCCGCCGAGGCCTCGATCCCCGTCAACTACGCGCCGTCCACCGACCGGTCTCTCATCGAGGAGGACTGGGCGGTGCGGATGCCGCTCGCGGCCTCACCCGCGGGCTACCTCGCGCAGGGCGGCACCGCGCTGTGGAACCGCCTCGCCGAGCTCCCGACGGTCACGTCGCCGACGCTGGTCGTGCACGGTGCGCTCGACGGGCTGCTTCCGCCGGCCAACGGCGAGACGCTCGCCGACGCGATCCCCGACGCGAAGCTCGTCGTCGTCGACGACGCCAACCACGTCCTCACCACCGACCAGGCCGAGCGGGTCAACGCGCTGCTGCTCGAGTGGTTCGCCGACCGCGATGGCGCGCGCCCGTGACCGCGCTGCGCTCGGTCCCGAGCAGCGGACCGGCCGGCCTGGCCGCGCGGGTCCTCGCCGACCTCGACCCGCTGCTCGCGCGGATGGGCGCGGCCTACCGCTCGGAGATCGACGAGTACGCCGCGATGACCGACGCGCAGATGGTCGCCGACGTGCTGCCCGTGTCACGACGGCTGGTCGAGGTCTTCCTCGAGACCGTCGTCCACGACCGTCCGCTGCGGCCGCGCGAGCTGGCCGCTTTCGAGGCGTCCGGTCGCGACCGGCTCATGAGCGGCATCCCGCTCGAGTCCGTGCTGCACGCCTACCGCATCGCCGGGCGCGAGGCGTGGACGGCGCTGTGCGCCGCCGTGCAGCCCGGCGAGGAGGTCCTGCTCGCGAGCCTCGGCAGCCGCTGGATGGACACCGTCGACCGCACCTCGAGCGCGCTGGCCCGGGCCTACCTCGCCGCGAGCCACGAGCGGCTGCGCGACCTCGACGCTCGGCGTCGCGAGCTCGTCGAGGCGCTGCTCACGGCTGCTGACCCGAGCGAGGTCGCCGCGGTCAGCCTGCGCTTCTCGACCGTGCTCGCCCCGTCGTACGTCCCGGTGATCGTCGCCGGTGCGGGTGCGGCCGCCGGCATCGACGCGCTCCTCGCTGAGGCCCCCGCCGGGACGCTCGGCGGGCACCGCGGTGACCGCGTCCTGCTGCTGGTGCCGCAGCGCCTCGACCGGCCGGTCCAGCGCGCGGGCGCCCTGGTCGCCTGGGGCCGGGCCGCGACCTGTGGCGAGGCGCTGCTCGCGGAGGTGAGCTCGGTCGAGCAGCTGCTGTCGACCGCGGTCGCCGAGGGCCACCGCGAGGGCTCCTTCGGGCCCGATGACCTGCTCATCGAGCAGCTGCTGCTCGGCAACGACCGGGTCGCCGACGCGCTGCGCCGCCGGGTCGCTGACGTGCTGCTCGCCCGCGACGCCAGCGGCGTCCTCGTCACCACGCTGCGCGCCTACCTCGAGACCGGCTCGGTGCCGGAGACCGCGCGCCGCGAGGTCGTCCACGCCAACACCGTGTCCTACCGGCTCGGCCGGGTCCGCGACCTCACCGGGCTCGACGCCCGCATCCCCGTCGACGCTGCGCTGCTCGTGCTCGGCCTCGGCCTGCCCCAGGAGGAGCTGCCGTTGTGAAGGGCCTGATGGGGGCGCAGCCGCTGACCGTGGCGACGATCTTCGACCGGATGCGCACGGTCTACGCCGACGGCGAGGTCGTCGATGCGCTGCCGACCGGCAGCGTCCGCACGACCTACGGCGAGCTGTCCGAGCGGGTCCTGCGCTGGGTGACGGTCCTGCGCGACCTCGGCGTCGGACCGGGCGACCGCGTCGGTACCTTCGCCAACAACTCCAGCCGCCACGTCGAGCTCTACTACGCCGTGCCGCTGGTCGGCGCCGTGCTCCACATGGTCAACATCCGGCTCCACGACGACCAGCTCGAGTTCGTCGTCGCCGACGCCGACGACGTCGTCCTGCTCGTCGACGACGACCTCGTCCCGAGGCTCGCCGACGTCGCCGCGCGGATGCCGTCGGTGCGCTCGTTCGTCCGGCTGGGCAAGGGGTCCACGCCCGGCCTCGACGGGATCCTCGAGGGCGAGGAGCTGCTCGAGCAGGCCGCGCCGGCGGTCGACCTGCCGGAGCTGCGCGAGGACGACGCCTGCGGGATGTGCCACACCTCCGGCACGACCGGCATGCCGAAGGCGGTCGTCTACACCCACCGCTCGACCTACCTCCATGCGATGGCGGCGTGCATGGTCGACCACCTCGCGCTGTCGGAGCGCGACCGCGTGCTCCCCGTCGTACCCCTGTTCCACGCCTGCGGCTGGGGGCTGCCCTACGCCGCCCCCTTCACCGGAGCCGAGCTGGTGCTCGCCGGCGCCGACACCTCACCCGACAACCTCGCGCGCATCATCGAGACCGAGCGGGTGACGTGGGCTGCGGGCGTCCCGACGATCTGGACCGCGATGCTGGCCGTCGCCGAGGGCCACGACCTGTCGTCGCTGCGCACGATCGGCGTCGGCGGGTCTGCGACGCCGCGCGCGCTGATGTCGGCGTACGACGAGCTGGGCACGACGATCCTGCAGATCTGGGGCATGACCGAGACGTCGCCGGTCGCCTGCGTGTCGCGACCGCGGCGCCGTCACCGCGGGCTGTCCGACGCCGAGCTGCTCGAGGTGCGGCTGCGGACCGGCACGATCTTCGCCGGGCTCGAGGCCCGCATCACCGACCCCGACACCGGTTCGGTGCTGCCGTGGGACGGCGCGTCTGTCGGCGAGCTCGAGTGCCGCGGCCCGTGGGTCGCGACCGACTACCACCGCAGCGCGCCCGACCGCTTCCGCGACGGGTGGCTGCGCACCGGTGACATGGCCCTCATGGAGCCCGACGGCGTCTTCAAGATCGTCGACAGGAGCAAGGACCTCGTGAAGTCCGGCGGCGAGTGGATCTCGTCGGTGGAGCTCGAGGGAGAGGTGCTGGCCCACCCGGCCGTCCGCGAGGCGGCGGTCGTCGGGATTCCCAGCACCCGGTGGGACGAGCGGCCCGTCGTGGTCGCCTCGCTCCACCACGGCACGACGCTCTCGCTCACCCAGCTGCGGGAGTTCCTGACAGGGAGAGTGGCCAAGTGGTGGTTGCCGGACGAGCTCGTGGTGGTAGACGAGGTGGCCAAGACCTCGGTCGGCAAGTACGACAAGAAGGAGCTGCGCGCGCAGCTCTCGCACTTGTCGCTGCCGTAGTCCTGCTCGGGACGGCGCTGCCGGCCGACGCGACGCCCAAACCGGAGCGCACCCCACCGCAGAAGGCCGCGCCGGCGAAGTTCGCCAAGGACGTCCCGGCGCTCATCGACTCCGAGTGGAAGTGGCGGATCGGCGGCTTCGGCGGGGTCAAGCGGCGGGCGCCCCTCAAGCACGTACCCGTGATCCTCGTGCACGGGAACAACGTCGACCACGCCGACTGGTACCCCGTCCGCGACGACTTCCGGGCGGCCGGCTGGAGCGACCAGGAGCTGTGGGCGCTGTCCTACGCCGGGCTCGGTGGCAGCAACGGCACCGCGCTGCAGCGCACCAACCCGCAGCGCGACGCCGAGCACTCCGAGGAGGGCAAGGACGCCACGACCTACATCACCGAGAACGACGTCAACGTCGCCGACCTCGAGCGCTTCATCAGGATGGTCCAGTCCTACACCGGCACCAAGCGCTTCTCGATCGTCGGGCACTCCCTCGGGGTCACGCTGGCCCGCGAGACCCTGCGGGTGCACCCGTCGCTCCGCAAGGACCTCGTCGCCTTCGTCGGCATCGCGGGCGCCAACCACGGCACCGGCTTCTGCCCGCCCGGCAGCGAGGGCAACGTCGTGTCCTGCGACGAGATCGCGGCCGGCACGCCCTGGCTCGACCGGCTCAACAAGGCCGGCGAGACCTACGGCCCGGCGAAGTGGATGACCATCTACGACGGGACCGGTGCGGGTGACCCGGCGTACCCCGGGGTCACCTACGCGCAGTCACCGCGGCTGGAGGGCGCCGACAACCGGCAGTACGCCGGGAAGTACCACAACGACCTGCGCCTCGACCCGGCGATCGTCACGGTCTACCGGCAGTTCCTGGAGGCCGCGGAGAAGGGCGTCCGCCGCTGAGCCGCTGCTACTGGGGCAGCGCGAAGCCGGTGTCCGACGGCGGGTGCGGAGTCGGTGGCGCGGTCGGTGTGAGGGTCGGTGTGAGGGTCGGTGTGGGGGCGGTCTCGCGGGGGGCCGGGGTGTAGCCGCTCTGGCGCGCCTCCTCGCGGCGGCGGCGCTCGGCGAGGACAGCCGACAGCACCGCCCAGCCCGGGGTGCCCGGGGGCGGCGGGGGAGAGGTGACGGCCAGCACCGTCGCGACGAGCTGACTGCCCAGGGTCGCGCGGGCCGCGTCGGTGAGCTGGCTGCTGCGCGCGACGAACTGCCGCACCGACAGCAGCAGCGGCTCAGGGACACCGGCGAGGTCGAGCGTCTCGGCCCAGGCCGTGAGCTGCGGCGGCATCGTCGCGACCGGTCCGCGGGTGACCGCGACCCGCTCCTGCAGGACCATCGTGCCGGCGAGCAGGTCGCCGAGGCGCTTGCCGCGTTCGTTGAGCAGGCTCGTGACGACCGCGACCAGGCCGAAGGTGAAGCCCGGCTTCTCGACGAACAACCCGACGAGGCCGCGGACGAAGGACTGCCGGAACGCGACCGGGCCGCCGTCGTCGCGGACGACCCGCAGGCCGAGCGCGGCCTTGCCGGGGGTGCGGCCGCGGAACAGCGTCTCGCAGGCGACCGGCACGCCGAGGAAGACCAGGACGAACGACGTGATCGTCAGCGCCGCGGTGGCCGCGCTGGAGGAGCTGACCCCGACCGCCAGGAAGACCGCGGCGACGGCGGTGTAGAGCACGCCGAGGATGACCAGGTCGATGCCCGAGGCGAGCAGCCGCGAGGGCAACCCGGCCGGGCGGAGGTCCAGTGCGACGGCCTCACCGGTGACCAGCTGCGACACCCTGCCTGCTCCCTTGCTCGCACCGACATGACCGCAGTCCTGACCGTAGTCTGCCGAGGTGGACCTGGACCTGTTCGTCGCCGCCCACCGCGCCGAGTGGCAGCGCCTCGAGCGCCTGGTCCGCACCGCGCGGTCGCCCCGCCGGCTGTCCGGCGCCGAGGTCGACGAGCTGGTCGAGCTTTACCAGCGGGTCGCGACCCACCTGTCGACGGTGCAGAGCACGAGCCGTGACCCTGCGCTGGTCGGTCGGCTCTCCTCGCTGGTCGCCGAGGCCCGCGGTGCCGTCGCCGGCGGTCGCCGGTCGACCTTCGCCGACGTCGCCCGCTTCCTGCGCGTCGACTTCCCCGCGGTGCTCTACCGCACCCGCTGGTGGTGGCTCGGCGTCACCGCCGCCTTCCTCGTCGTGTCGTTCGCGATCGGTGCCTACGTCGCGGCCAACCCCGACGTGCAGGGTGCCCTCGCGCCGCCGGAGGCCGTGAAGCAGCTCGTCGAGGAGGACTTCGAGGACTACTACTCCTCGGCTCCCGCGCAGGACTTCGCGGCCCGGGTCTTCACCAACAACGCCTTCATCGCCGCGGCCTGCATCGTCGTCGGAGTGCTGACCCTGCCGGTCGTCTACATCGTCTTCCAGAACGCCGCGGGCGTCGGCGTCACCGGCGGCTTCATGGCGGCCAACGACCGGCTCGACCTGTTCTTCGGCCTCATCACCCCGCACGGTCTGCTGGAGCTCACCGCGGTCTTCATCGCCGCGGGCCTCGGTCTCAAGCTGGGCTGGACCCTGATCGACCCGGGGGATCGAACTCGTTCGGATGCCCTGGCCGAGGAGGGTCGGGCGCTGGTCGTCGGGGCGCTGGGCACGGCGCTGCTGCTGTTCGTCAGCGGCCTCATCGAGGGCTTCGTGACGCCGAGCGGGCTGCCCACCTGGGGGCGCATCGCGATCGGGGTCGTCGCGGAGGTGCTGCTGCTGCTGTGGGTCTTCGTCCTCGGTCGCCGGGCCTACCGCGCCGGGGTGACCGGTGACCTCGAGCTCGCGCTGCGCGGCGACGTCCTCCCCACCTGACGACGGCCCCCGCCCCGCCCTCCCCGCAGCCCCGCCTGGGATGTGGCGATCATCCATGCGGGCGCGTGCGGGCTTGATCGCCACATCTGCGAGGTGGTGCGCGGTCGCGGCCGGCCGGCCGTCTTGTCCGGCCCGGATGTGGCGATCATCCGCGCGGGCGCGTGGGTGCCTGATCGCCACATCCCGCGGGGGACGGGGGGCGACCGGCTGATCGCCACATCCCGCGAGGGGCGGCGCTACAGGCGGCCGGCGGCCTTGAGGGCGAGGTAGGCGTCGGCGACCGCGGGGGCGAAGGACTCGGGCGGGGCGTCGACGACCTCGACCCCGCGGCGGCGCAGCAGGCCGGTGATGCGCCGGCGCTCCGCGCGCGCCCGCTCGGCAGCGGCAGCGTCGTACACCGCCCGGGTGTCGCCGCGGGACGCGGCCATCTGCTCGACCCGTGGGTCGCCGACCGAGGCGAGCACGACGGTGTGGCGGGTCGTCAGCGACGCGAGGACCGGCAGCAGCCCGGCCTCGAGCGGCGCCGCGTCGAGGGTCGTGAAGAGCACGACGAGCGAGCGGCGGCGGCTGCGGCGCAGCACCTCGGAGACGACCCGGCGGCCGTCGGTCTCGACCAGTGACGGCTCGAGGCCGGCCATCGCGTCGACGAGGCGTGACAGCAGCTCCTCGCGGCCGGCGCCCTCGACGGCGGCCTTGACGTCGCGGTCCATGGCGAGCAGGTCGACGCGGTCGCCGGCCCGGGAGGCGAGCGCGGCGAGCAGCAGCGCGGCGTCGAGGGCGGCGTCGAGGCGCGGCACGTCGCCGACGCGGCCCGCAGAGGTGCGGCCGCTGTCGACCACCAGCAGCACCCGGCGGTCGCGTTCGGGGCGCCAGGTGCGGACGACGACCTCGGAGCGGCGGGCGGTGGCGCGCCAGTCGATGGAGCGGACGTCGTCGCCGGGGACGTACTCGCGCAGCGCGTCGAACTCCGTGCCCTGCCCCCTGACCCGCGCGGCGACGAGACCGTCGAGCTGGCGCAGCCGCGCGAGCCGCTCGGGAAGGTGGATGCGCGAGGCGAAGGGCGGCTGGACCCGGACCCGCCACGGCACCTCGTGGCGACCCTGGCGGGCCGCGACGCCGAGCGGCCCGACGGAGCGCACCGTGATGCGGTCGGGCAGCCGGTCGCCGCGCCGGGTCGGGGTGAGGGCGACCGGCAGGACGCGCCGCTCACCCGGAGGTACGTCGAGGACGTGCGTGCGCGGCGTCGCGCCCGCCGATGGCACCCAGGCGTCGCGCAGCACCCCGCGCAGCCGCCGGCCGCTGGTGTTGGTCACCGTCAGCGGCACCTCGACGGTCGTGCCGAGCCGGCATGACGTCGCCCCGCCGCGCACCAGCCGCAGCGCCGACACCGGCACCGCGAGGACGACGTCGACGATCACCAGCAGGAGGAGCACGACGACGACCACCGGCACCGCGCGGTAGGTCTCCGCGAGAGCGACGGGCAGGACGGCGAGCAGCGCCAGCAGCGCCGCGCGCCCGGTGAGGGCCACTAGCGGGGGACGGGCACCGCGGCGAGGACGCCGTCGAGGACGCCGTCGGAGGTGACGCCCTCGAGCTCGGCCTCGGGGCGCAGCGAGACGCGGTGGCGCAGCGTCGGGCGGGCGAGCGCCTTCACGTCGTCGGGCGTGAGGTAGTCGCGGCCGGACAGCCACGCCCACGCCTTGGAGGTGTTGAGCAGGGCGACGGCACCGCGGGGCGAGACACCGAGCGACAGCGACGGCGAGGTGCGGGTGGCCCGGCAGACGTCGACGACGTAGCCCATCACCTCGGGACTGACCGACACGGCCTGGACACCGCGGCGACCGGCGGCGAGCTGGGCCGGGCCGGCGACCGGGGTGAGGCCCGACAGGTCGCGCGGGTCGAAGCCGGAGTCGTGGGCCGCGAGGACCGAGACCTCGTCCTCGCGGGAGGGCAGCGAGACCGTGAGCTTGAGCAGGAAGCGGTCGAGCTGGGCCTCGGGCAGCGGGTAGGTGCCTTCGTACTCCACGGGGTTCTGCGTCGCGCAGACGAGGAACGGGTCGGGCAGCGGGCGGGGGTGGCCGTCGACGGAGACCTGCCGCTCCTCCATCGCCTCGAGCAGCGACGCCTGGGTCTTCGGGGGCGTGCGGTTGATCTCGTCGGCGAGCAGCAGGTTGGTGAAGACCGGGCCCTCGCGGAAGGAGAAGGCCGCGGTGCGGGTGTCGTAGACCAGCGAGCCGGTGATGTCGCCGGGCATCAGGTCAGGGGTGAACTGCACCCGGGTCGTGTCGAGCGACAGCGACGCGGCGAGCGCGCGCACGAGCAGCGTCTTCGCCACCCCGGGCACGCCCTCGAGCAGGACGTGACCGCGGCAGAGCAGGGCGATGACGAGGCCGGTGACGGTCGCGTCCTGGCCGATGACGGCCTTGCCGACCTCCTTGCGCAGGGCGACCAGCGCCTCGCGGGCGGCTCCCTCGTCGACGGTGCCGGCGGTCGTGCGGCGGCGGGCTGGGGCCTTCTTCGCGGGTGCCGTCACGGACCGGCCACCTCCCGGGTCGTGGGTGTGCGGGGCAGGGCGACGCCGCCCAGGGATGCGGAGAGGAGGGCGTCGAGGTCGTCGGCGAGCCGCACGAGAGCGGTGTCGTCGACCGGAGCCGCACCGTACAGGAGCGCGTCGACCCCGGCCGGGTCGCGGCCCGCGCGGGCGGCGGCGGTCGCGACCAGGCTGTCGCGGCCAGTGTCGGGTGGCAGCCCCAGCCGGGTGACCAGGCGGTGCCGGGTGCCGGCCCGCAGCGACTCCGCGGCGGCCTCACGCGCACCGGCGGCCTCGTAGAGACGGCTGCGTCCCTCGACCGCCTCGGCAGCGCGTACGACGACAGGCAGCGGCTCGACGACGACCCGGCCGAGGCGGCGTGCGCGCCACAGGGCGAGGACCGTGAAGGCCAGGGCGAGGGCGAGCGCGGCGGCGCGCACGCTCATGTCGAGCAGGCTCCACAGCGGCCGGCCAGTGCCCTCCTCGCTGAGGACGGTCGGCCCGGGGACGACCCAGTGCACGACGTCGCCGGTGCCGATCACGCCGAGGCCGAGGGCGGCCGCGCCCGCGTCGCCGAGCCCGTCGTTGGTGAGGAAGGTGCCGCTGCCGAGCAGCGTGACGCGCTGCTCGGGTAGCCGCACCAGCGTCGCGGCGCCTCCCGAGGCGTAGCACCCGGTCGCGCCGCTGCCCGGGCCCGGGCGGTAGCGCTCCCCGCCGATCTCGACCTCACCCGCCGCGACAGCTGCCGGCAGGTCGCAGGCCGGCGCGCGCCGGTCGTCGTCGGCCGTGCCGACGGTGTCCGTGGGGATGCCCAGCCGGTCGAGCACGTCGCTCTCTGCGCCCACGAGGACGAGGTCGGCGCTGGCGGCGAGCGCGCCTTCCAGCGCCTCGAGGTCGTCTCTGGTCAGCTCGTCGGGGCGGGCGACCACGACGACGTCGCCGCTCCTGGCGAACAGCTCCGCGGTGCCCTCGAGCCGACGGACGGTGACGCCCTCGTCCTCGAGCAGCACCCGCAGGGCGCGGGCGCCGTCGGGCTGGTAGCTGTCCGGGTCGAGCAGGCCCGAGGCGCCGGTCGCCCGGACCGCCGCGGTCAGGGCGCCGGCGAGGACGAGCAGCACGAGCAGCGCGATCGGCCCGCGGGCGCTGCGGGCCACCGACCGCGCGGTCGGCCCGGTCGCGGTCGCGGCGTCGGTCGGGCTGGCGGGGGGCGTGTCGAGGACGGTCACGCGACCACCAGCCGGGCGCGGGTGACGGCGTCGTCGCAGCCGACCATCACGGCGTAGGTCGCGGCGTCGGCCGTGCGCCCGCCGTAGCAGACCTCGTCGAAGGTCCGGGCGGCCACGCGCAGGTCGTCGGCGACCCCGGGCACGGCCGCCCCGCCGTCGCGGGCCACCTCGCCGGCGGTCCTGCCCGGACGCGTGTCGAGCACCCCGCGGGCCTCGAGCTCGCGCACCAGCGCGCGCATCCGCTCGCGCACCGCGTCGGTGTACCTGCCCTCGCTCGCGGCGCTGTCGGCGAGCGCGCGGTGCTGGGCCGCAGTGAGGACCGCGCCGCCGTCGAAGAGCGCGTCGCTGCGCGCGCCGCGCAGGACGGGCCGGAGCTTGACGAGGACGAGCGCGACCGCCGCGGCGGCGATGAGCAGCGCGAGGAGGACGCCGGCCCGTCCGCCCGGGACGTTGCCGGCGGCGCGGCTGATGAGGTCGAGCACCTCGCGGACGAGTCGGCCCAGCAGACGCTGCCACAGCGGCGGGCGGGCCTCCTGGTACTCCGGGCGGGACAGCTCGTCGCGCGCCGCCTCGCGCGTGTCGTCGCGGTCGAGGGAGTCGACGTCGACCTCGGTGACCGCCCCGAGCAGGAGCTGCAGCACGAGCATCAGGTCGTGGCGCTGCTCGCCTGCAGGGCGACGTCGAGGCCCTCGGCGCGCATCCGGCGGTCGACGTAGAGCAGGGCGCGCACGCCCGACTCGAAGGGCGCGACGAGGGCCTGCGCGATGCCGCCGCCGATCGCGGCGGGCAGGACGTAGCCCAGGCTCGACGGGTCGACCTCGCCGGTGAGGAAGGCGCTGCCGCTGCTCAGCACGCCGAAGGGCAGCTGCAGCACCGAGCTGACCACCTGCACGATGACGAAGGTGAGCAGCAGGATGCCGAAGACCCGCCACCAGGAGCGGCGCACGAGCACGCCGGAGCGGCGCATCGACTCGACGATCCCGCAGCGCTCGAGGACCATCGCTGCTGGTGCGAGGGAGAGCCGCACGTAGGCGTAGGCGGCGAGGGCGACGGCCCCGATCCCGAGCGGCACGGCCACGACGACGCCCGCGACGCCGCCTACGGCACCGAGGCCGATCGCGATGGCGACGCCGATGCCGAGCGTCGCGAAGACGATCAGCCCGGTGAGCAGCGCGAGCCCGACGAGGCGCAGGACGAACGGCTTCACGGCCGTCCACGCCTCGCCGAAGCTCATCGGCTGGCCGAGCACGGCGCGGCCCACGACCGCGGTGATGACCCCCGCCAGCACGACGGTCGCGAGGCCGGCGATGACGGCCGTGGCGAGGCCACCGGCGAGCAGCCCGCCGACCTCGGCGTCGAACTCGGCGGTGGTGCCGCTCGAGCCCGAGGTGTCGAGGTCGGCGAAGGGGGCGAAGGCGGTCAGCAGGAACAGCGCGTTGACGACGCTCATGACGACCGCGATGAGCGCCGACAGGCCGAGCGTCGGTCGGGGGTAGCGGCGTACGACCTGGACGGTGCCGTCGAGCAGCTCGCCGAGGCCGAGGGGTCGCAGCGGGATCACGCCGGGGCGCGGCTCGGGCGGGCGCGGTGCGCCCCACGCCGGCTGACCCGGGGCGGTCGGCTGGGCCCCCCACCCGGTCGGCTGGGCGCCCCATCCGGGTGGTGCCTGCCACTCCGCCGCCGGCGGCGGGGTCGGTGCTGAGGGGGGCGGGCCGGACGGCGCGGACCAGCCGTCGGTCGGCTCGGACATGCAGGCTCCTCCACGGTGCCGACCGGCGGCGCCGGCTGGTCGCCTCATCGTTCCACGGCCCGGTGGCCCGAGGTGCGAGCATGGGGTCGGCACGGTCGGCAGCGGAAGGGTGGTCGCAGGTGAGGTCTCGGGTCCTGGTCGTCGACGACGACCCGGCGCTGTCGGAGATGCTCGGCATCGTCTTGCGCAACGAGGGCTTCGACACCTCTTTCGTCGCCGACGGTGACGCCGCCCTCGGGACGTTCCGCCGCGAGAAGCCCGACGTCGTCCTGCTCGACCTGATGCTGCCCGGCACGGACGGACTCGAGGTGTGCCGGCAGATCCGCGCCGAGAGCGGCGTGCCGATCGTCATGCTCACCGCGAAGAGCGACACCCCCGACGTGGTGGCGGGCCTCGAGTGCGGCGCGGACGACTACGTCGTCAAGCCCTTCAAGCCCAAGGAGCTCGTCGCCCGGGTGCGCGCCCGGCTGCGGGTCCGCGAGGACCCGGGCAGCGAGGTGCTGTCGATCGGTCCGACGGACGACCCGGTGACCATCGACCTCCAGGGCCACGAGGTGCGCCGCGGCGAGGCCCTGCTCCAGCTGACCCCGCTCGAGTTCGACCTGCTCGTCGCGCTGGCCCGCGAGCCGCGCCGGGTCTTCACCCGCGAGGTGCTGCTCGAGCAGGTCTGGCACTACCGCCACCCCGCCGACACCCGGCTGGTCAACGTCCACGTCCAGCGGCTGCGCGCCAAGGTCGAGCGCGACCCGGAGAACCCACGGGTGGTGCTCACGGTCCGCGGGGTCGGCTATCGCGCGGGGTCGTCCTGACCGGAGCTCGCGGGCTGCTCGCCCGGGCCGGTCAGCGCTGGCGCAGCTCGCTGCAGACCCGCGTCGTGCTCACCACCCTGCTCGTCAGTGGCGTCGTGCTGCTGCTGCTCGCCAGCCTGCTCATCGGGCAGGTCGGCTCGGGCCTGGTCGACGCGAAGGCCCGCTCGGCCGTGAGCGAGGCGCAGGCCGGCCTCAGCGTCGCGCAGGCGCAGGTCGACACCTCGCTCGCCGCCAGTCGCGACCCGTCGGCGACGCGCGAGGTCCTGTCCCGCATCGGTGACGAGCTGACCGTCCGCGGATCCGCGGGCGACCTCTACCGCGTGCTGCTCGACGGCGTCGCGCCGGGGACCTTCGCCTTCGCCTCCGCCCGGGTCACCGAGCAGGACGTGCCCCCCGAGCTCGTGGAGGCGCTCGACGCAGGGGGTACGGCGTACGTCTTCGCCGACGTCCCCACGGCCCAGGGCAGGGGGCCGGGCATCGTGGTTGGAGGCGTGCTCGCGACTGGGCCGGCGCTCGGTGAGTACCGGCTCTACCACTTCTTCCCCCTCACCGCGGAGGAGGAGACCCTCGGTCTGGTACGACGCACCGCCGCTGTCGCCGGCCTGCTCCTCGTCGTGCTGCTGGTCCTCATCGCCGCCCTCGTGACCCGGCAGGTCGTCACGCCGGTGCGTCAGGCGGCGACCATCGCGGAGCACTTCGCGGCCGGTCGGCTCGACGAGCGGATGCCGGTGCACGGCGAGGACGAGCTCGCGCAGCTCGGCTCGACCTTCAACAGCATGGCGGAGGCGCTGCAGCGCCAGATCCAACTGCTCGAGGACCTGTCACGCGTGCAGCGCCGTTTCGTGTCCGACGTCTCCCACGAGCTGCGCACCCCCCTGACGACGGTGCGGATGGCCGCCGACGTGCTCCACGAGGCGCGGCACGACTTCACGGACGGGACCGCCCGCTCGGCGGAGCTGCTCCAGCTCGAGCTGGACCGCTTCGAGCGGCTGCTCATCGACCTGCTCGAGATCAGCCGCTACGACGCGGGCGCTGCGGCGCTGTCGCAGGAGCAGGTCGATCTGGCGGCGCTCGTCCGCCGGGCCGTGGTGTCCGTCGAGCCGCTGGCGGCCGCGTCGGGCTCGTCGTTCGACCTGCGCGGTGTGCCGACCACGCAGGTCCCGGTGGAGCTCGACACGGTGCGCGTGGAGCGGGTGCTGCGCAACCTGCTCGTCAACGCCGTCGAGCACGGCGAGGGCCGGCCCGTGACCATCGAGCTCGGGGCCGCGGACGACGCGGTCGCCGTCGTCGTGCGCGACGAGGGCATCGGGCTGCGTCCCGGCGAGAGCAACCTGGTCTTCACCCGCTTCTGGCGCGCCGACCCCTCACGGGCCCGCACGACCGGGGGCACCGGGCTCGGTCTCGCGATCTCCTACGAGGACGTGCGGTTGCACGGCGGGTGGCTCCACGCGTGGGGCGAGCCGGGTCGTGGGGCGGCCTTCCGGATGACCCTGCCGCGGCAGTCGGGCGGGGCGCTGGTCGTCAGCCCGCTGCCCCTCGAGCCGGTGCGCGCATGAGGGCGCGCTGGGTCGCCGCGGTGGTGCTCCTGGCCGGTTGTGGGCTGCCGTTGGACGAGGGCGTGCAGCGGCCCGGGCCGGCGGTGGAGCGGGCCGCCCAGCCCGGGGGCGTCGACGTCCTGCCGCCCGGTCCCGGCGTCGACGCCGACGCGCTCGCCGTCGTCGCCGGGTTCGTCGACGCGCAGAGCAGCCCGAAGGACGGCCACGCGATCGCGCGTCAGTTCCTCGCAGACGGCGTCACGTGGGACGACACCGAGGCCCGCGTCTTCGAGGCTCGGCAGAACGCCGTCGAGCAGCGCGGCAGTGGTGACACCACGGTCGTCACCGTGACCTACCGCCTGCTCGGTCAGGTCCGGGCGGACCAGACGTGGGTCTCCGAGCCCCGCAGCGAGACGGCTGCCTACCGCCTGCGGCGCAGCGGGACGACGTGGCGGCTCGTGGAGGTCCCACCCGGGCTGCACCTGTCGGTGCGCGACCGCGCCCGTTCCTTCCGTGCGCGCTCGGTCCACTTCCTGGCGGCGGCCTCCACAACCGGTCGGCTCGTCGCCGAGCCGGTCTTCCAGCCGGCCACGGCCGAGCCTGCTCAGGCCCTGGTCGAGCGACTGCTGCGGGGTCCCTCGGCCGAGCTCGCACCGGCCGTCCGCAGCGCGGTGCCCCCGGGCACCCGGCTGCGGTCACGGGTCGAGCGCGACGGCGGCACGGTCGTGGTGGACCTCGACGGATCGGTCCAGCAGCTGGGCGAGGCAGAGCGCCGACAGCTGTCCGCCCAGCTGGTGTGGACGTTGCGCGAGCTCGAGGGCTTCACGACCCTGCGGCTGCGCGCCGGTGGTGCCCCGCTGGTCGTGGACGGCGTGATCGAGCAGTCCCGCGACGCGTGGGACGAGGTCGCACCCGACGGGCTGGCGGCGCAGCCTCCGCTGCTGTTCGCGGCGGGTGGCGAGCTGCGCTCCATCGCCGCGGGCACGACGGCCGCGACGCTCGTGCCCGGCCAGCCGCCCGCGGTCGACGACGTCGCCGTGAGCCCGGTGGGTGAGCTCGTCGCGGTCCTGACCCGGACCGCCGCAGGGACCGTGGTGAGCACCGGCCCGCTGGCCGGCCCCTACACGCGCCGGGCTCTGGTCGGGCCCGCAACATCCCCGACCTGGGGGAGTGGTGAGCGCGGGCTGTTCCTGGCCGATCGCGGGCGGGTCAGGCTGCTGCGGCTCGCCGACCAGGCGATCGTCGAGGTCCCGGTCGAAGGGACCGGTGCGGTGACGTCGCTCGCCATGAGCCGAGACGGCGCGCGGGTGGCGCTCGTCCGCGACGGCGACCTGCTCGTCGGCCGGGTCGAGCTCGCGGACACCGGTCTGCGGATCGCGGGCCTGCGCCGGGTGGCACCCGCCCTCGTCGACGTCCTCGACGTCGCCTGGGCCGACGCGACGGGTCTGGCCGTGCTGGCCCGACGGGGCGCAGCACCGGGGCGGATCCCCTTCGCGGTCGAGGTCGACGGCTCCGCGGTCGCGGCCGACACCCGCATTGGCATCAGTCGCGAGCCGACCGCGGTCGCCGCGGCCCCCGGCCAGCCGCTGACCGTGGCTGCGGGCGGACCCGACCGGCCGGCGCTGTTCCGCGACGGCGGTCCGTTCTTCGAGCCTGGTCCCGCCGGACGGGTGCCGGTCTACCCGGGCTGACCGACTGTCCACAGGTCCTCGGCGGCGTCCGCCACGAGCAGCGACGCTGGTCGGGTGCTCACCGCGCTGCTCGACCTCGTGCTGCCTGCCTCGTGCGCCGCCTGCGGCTGCCCCGGCCGCGAGCTCTGCTCAGCCTGCGCCGCCGAGCTGCTCGCGCCGGCCCTCGGCCCGCACAGCCCCTCCCCGCGGCCGGCCGGCCTCCCGCAGCTGGTGGTGGCGCGTCCCTACGCCGGGGTGGCGCGGGCGGCGCTGCTCGCCCACAAGGAGAGAGGTCGGCTGCGCCTCGTCCGACCGCTCGGCGACGCGCTCGGAGCTGCGCTGCGGACCCTGGAGCTGCCTGTGACGACGCTCGTGGTGCCGGTCCCGTCCTCGCGTGCGGCCGTCCGGGCCCGTGGCTTCGACCACGCCCGACGGCTCGCGCGGGCAGGGGCCCGGGCCGCCGGCTTGCGCCCCGCCGCGCTGCTCGTGCCGGTGCGGGCGGTGGCGGACCAGAGCGGCCTGACCACCGCCGGGCGGGCCGCGAACCTGGCGGGGGCGCTGCGCGCGCGCCGCGACCTCAGCGGTCTCGACGTGGTCGTCGTCGACGACGTCGTCACCACCGGCGCGACCCTCGTCGAGGCCGCCAGGGCCCTCGCGTCGGCGGGCGCGCGCGTGCGGGGTGCCGCCTGTGTCGCAGGCACGCTGCGCCGACCGGCCCACCCGTCAACCCACCTGTCGGCCCCGGCCGGGGGTCAGGATGGGTGGTCTGCGGACCGGATCTGACCGAACCCCTGTCGCTCTCGCCCGATGCGGTCTAGCGTCGGGTCAGGCACCGCGGAGACGGTGCCGGTCGGCGCAGTCCGACGACGGGAAGGAGCTCCCGCTGCGGTCCCCGCAGCCGCGCCGGCACCGCCTCTCGCGCGCGAAGGAGACCTGAGTGGACATCGTCGTCAAGGGCCGCAACGTCGAGGTGCCGGAGCACTTCAGGCAGCACGTGGCAGACAAGCTGTCGCCCGCGCTGCGACTCGACGACCGCGTCTTCCGACTCGACGTCGAGCTGTTCCACGAGAAGAACCCACGACAGTCGGCGCAGTGCCAGCGGGTCGAGATCACGGTGCGCAGCAAGGGCCCGGTCATCCGGGCGGAGGCGTGCGCGGAGACCTTCTACGCCGCCCTCGACGCGGCCAACCTCAAGCTCGAGGCGCGCCTGCGCAAGAGCCACGACCGCAAGCGCGTCCACCACGGCGGCAAGACGCCGCCCTCGGTCGCGGAGGTGACAGCGGCCCTGCCGCCGCCCCTTGCCGACGTGCCGGTGTCCCAGAACGGCAACAGCGCCGCCCACGGCGCGCAGGCCGCGGGCGACGTGGCCCTGCTGGACCGCCAGGACGACACGGAGACCCTCATCGTCCGTGACAAGACCCACGAGGCGCCGCCGATGACGACCACCCAGGCGCTGCACGAGATGGAGCTCGTCGGTCACGACTTCTTCCTCTTCCACGACGCCGACTCCGGCCTGCCGAGCGTCGTCTACCGGCGGCACGGCTACGACTACGGCGTGCTCCGGCTCGCAGCAGGATGAGCGCGTCCTGACGCTGTCGCTCGGGCGGGCTGGTCCGGTTGCGGTCACCCGCCCGGGTGACGCCTTGTCCGCGTGGGCCATCTGCGGGGGGCCGCTCGTCACCGTCGTGCCATCATCACGGTTGATAGCCCCAATGCGCCCCTGGAGGACCTTGTGACCGACCAGCCCGAGTCGGGCCTCGGCGCCGTGCCGACCCCCGTCGGCAGCCTGTCCGTCGACCCGATCCGCGTGCTCGTCGTCGACGACCACGCGCTGTTCCGGCGCGGCCTGCAGATGGTGCTCGAGCAGGAGCCGGACATCGAGGTGGTCGGTGAGGCCTCCGACGGCGCCGAGGCGGTCGAGACCGCCGCCGAGACGCTGCCGGACATCGTGCTGATGGACGTCCGGATGCCCAAGCGCGGCGGCATCGACGCCTGCACGGCGATCCACGAGACGGTCCCGTCGGCGAAGATCATCATGCTGACGATCTCCGACGAGGAGGCCGACCTCTACGACGCCATCAAGGCCGGCGCGATGGGCTACCTGCTGAAGGAGATCTCCATCGAGGAGGTCGCCTCGGCGATCCGCGCGGTCCACGGCGGCCAGTCGCTGATCAGCCCGTCGATGGCGAGCAAACTGCTCACCGAGTTCGCGGCGATGGTCAAGCGCACCGACGACCGCCAGCAGGTCCCCACCCCGCGGCTCACCGACCGCGAGATGGAGGTCCTCAAGCTCGTCGCCAAGGGCCTCAACAACCGCGACATCGCCAAGCAGCTGTTCATCTCCGAGAACACGGTGAAGAACCACATCCGCAACATCCTCGAGAAGCTCCAGCTGCACTCGCGGATGGAGGCGGTCGTCTACGCCGTGCGCGAGAAGCTGCTCGAGATCACCTGACCGACGCGAAGAGCACCATGTCCGCCCGGGCGTCCTCACGGACTCCCGGGCGGGCCTGCGTCAGGACCCCTTCGCGGGCGAAGCCGGCCCGCTCCGCCGCGCGCACCGACGCGGTGTTGCGCGGGTCCGCGAGCAGCTCGACCCGGGCGAGACGCAGGGCGTCGTGGCCCCAGTCGGCGTGCAGCCGGGCGGCCCGGCTCGCGACACCGCGCCTGCGCGCCCACGGCGCCACCCAGTAGCCGACCTCGCCGACGCCGTGCGCGCGCAGCTCGAGCTTGAGCCCGACCGCGCCGAGCAGCTCGCCGGTCGAGGCGTCGGTGACCGCGACGTTGGCCGCCTCCCCGTCGGCCCACTGCGCGGGGACGAGCTCGTCGACGTACCCCTGCCCCACCTCCGCCGTGTAGGGCACCGGCACCGGCAGCCAGCGCTGGGTCTCGGCGTCGTCGCAGGCCCGCGCCACGTCGGGGCCGTCTGCGGAGCGCCACGGCCGTAGCGTGACGACCCCGTCGGAGACAGGGGAGTACGCCGGGAGGGCGCGGGTGTCGCCGTCGGCGTCGCCCGGCAGTCGCGCACCGACCCAGCAGTCGACCCGCTCCCCCCGGTGCTCGAGCCCGCTCCGCTGCACGCCCTCGACGGTGAACCCGGCCTTCTCGGCGACGCGCCGTGACGCCCAGTTGCCGACGTGGGCCCGCCACTCGACCCGCTGGGCGCCGAGCTCGCCGAACGCCCAGCGGCAGGCCGCGGCGAGGGCGTCAGGCATCAGGCCGCGGCCGCGCGCCTCGACAGCGGTGTGGAAGCCGCAGCTCCACGTGCCCGGCGTCCTCGTCGCGCGTAGAGCGAGGGCCCCGAGCGGGGTCGGGTCGGTGGCGTCGCAGACCGCCCACGTAGCCGCGGTGCCGTCGGCCCACGTCGCGGCGGCTTGCGCGGCGAAGTCCTGCGCGTGCTCGCGGGTGTACGGGACGGGGACGGTGGTGAAGCGTTGGGTGGCCGGGTCCTGCAGCATCTGCACGACGCGCTCGGCGTCCCACGGCTGCCACGTCCGCAGGTGCCAGCGGCCGGCGGTGATCTCGACGGGCGCGGAGGGGTTGTCGGTCATCCGACCAGTCTGCCGGGGCACCCGGGAGCCCCGCGAGCCGTTTCCAGGGGCGCTGGCGCCTACGATGCGCTGGTGGCGGGTGACACCCGCCCGCCGAACCTGGGAGTGCGACGCGTGGTTTTCTCGAAGATCCTCCGTGCCGGCGAGGGCAAGACCCTCCGCCGGCTGAAGAGCATCGCCGACGCCGTGAACTCGATCGAGCCGGAGATCGTCAAGCTCACCGACGCCGAGCTGCGCGGAGAGACCGACATCTTCAAGAAGCGACTCGCCGACGGGGAGTCCGTCGACGACCTGCTGGTCGAGGCCTTCGCGGTCGGGCGCGAGGGCGCCAAGCGCACCCTGGGGCAGCGGCACTTCGACGTGCAGGTCATGGGCGGCGCCGCGCTGCACCTCGGCAACATCGCCGAGATGCGCACAGGTGAGGGCAAGACCCTCACCTGCACGCTGCCGGCCTACCTCAACGCACTGACCGGCAAGGGCGTCCACGTCGTCACCGTCAACGACTACCTCGCCAAGCGCGACGCCGAGTGGATGGGCCGCGTCCACAAGTTCCTCGGGCTCGACGTCGGCGTCATCCTCGCCAACGAGCGACCCGACCAGCGTCGGCCCAACTACCTCAAGGACATCACCTACGGCACCAACAACGAGTTCGGGTTCGACTACCTGCGCGACAACATGGCGTGGTCCAACGAGGAGCTCGTCCAGCGCGGCCACCACTACGCCGTGGTCGACGAGGTCGACTCGATCCTCATCGACGAGGCCCGCACCCCGCTCATCATCAGCGGCCCGGCCGACCAGGCCACCCGCTGGTACACCGAGTTCGCGCGCATCATCCCGCGGCTCGTGCGCGACGTGGACTACGAGGTCGATGAGAAGAAGCGCACCGTCGGCATCCTCGAGAGCGGCGTCGAGAAGGTCGAGGACCAGCTCGGCATCGAGAACCTCTACGAGTCGGTCAACACCCCGCTCGTCGGCTACCTCAACAACGCACTGAAGGCCAAGGAGCTCTACAAGAAGGACAAGGAGTACGTCGTCATCGAGGGCGAGGTCCTCATCGTCGACGAGCACACCGGGCGCGTGCTGGCGGGCCGTCGCTACAACGAGGGCATGCACCAGGCCATCGAGGCCAAGGAGGGCGTGCGGATCAAGGACGAGAACCAGACCCTCGCCACGATCACGCTGCAGAACTACTTCCGGCTCTACAACAAGCTCTCGGGCATGACCGGCACGGCCTCGACCGAGGCCGCCGAGTTCTCCCAGACCTACAGCCTGGGCGTCGTGGAGATCCCGACCAACCGCGACCCCCAGCGCATCGACGAGGCCGACGTCGTCTACAAGAGCGAGGTCGCGAAGTTCGAGGCCGTCGTCGAGGACATCGCCGACAAGCACGAGCAGGGCCAGCCGGTGCTCGTCGGCACCGTGTCGGTCGAGAAGTCCGAGCACCTGTCGCAGCTGCTGCGCAAGCGCGGCATCCCGCACGAGGTCCTCAACGCCAAGCAGCACGAGCGCGAGGCGTCGATCGTCGCGGAGGCCGGCCGCAAGGGCGCCGTCACCGTCGCCACCAACATGGCCGGTCGCGGCACCGACATCATGCTCGGCGGCAACCCCGAGCACATCGCGGCGGCCGAGCTGCGTCGTCGCGGCCTGGCCCCGCTCGAGGACGCCGAGGCCTACGAGGCCGCCTGGCCGGACGCCCTCGCGAAGGCCGAGGCGTCGGTCAAGGCCGAGCACGAGGAGGTCGTCGCCGCCGGCGGCCTCTACGTGCTGGGCACCGAGCGCCACGAGTCGCGGCGCATCGACAACCAGCTCCGCGGCCGCTCCGGTCGTCAGGGCGACCCCGGCCTGTCGCGCTTCTACCTCTCCCTCGGCGACGACCTCATGCGGCTGTTCAACGCCGGCGCCGTCGAGATGATCATGGACCGCCTCAACATCCCCGACGACGTCCCCATCGAGTCCAAGATGGTGTCGCGCGCGATCCGCTCCGCCCAGACCCAGGTCGAGGCGCAGAACTTCGAGATCCGCAAGAACGTCCTCAAGTACGACGAGGTGCTCAACCGCCAGCGCACCGTCATCTACGCCGAGCGCCGCCGGGTGCTCGAGGGCGCCGACCTGCACGAGCAGGTGCGCCACATGCTCGACGACGTGCTCGAGGGCTACGTCGTCGCGGCCACCGCCGAGGGCTACCCGGAGGAGTGGGACCTCGAGCAGCTGTGGACTGCGCTCAAGACCCTCTACCCGGTCGGCATCCCGCTCGCCGACGTCGAGGAGGACCGCGCCTCGCTGTCCACCGACCTGCTCGTCACCGAGCTCAAGGCCGACGCGCAGGAGGCCTACGACCGGCGTGAGGCGGCCCTGGGCATCTCGCCCACAGGCGAGCCCGTCATGCGCGAGCTCGAGCGACGCGTCGTCCTGTCGGTCATGGACCGCAAGTGGCGCGAGCACCTCTACGAGATGGACTACCTGCAGGAGGGCATCGGCCTGCGCGCCATGGGTCAGCGCGACCCGCTGGTGGAGTACCAGCGCGAGGGCTTCGACATGTTCGGCGCGATGATGGAGGCCATCAAGGAGGAGTCCGTCGGCTTCCTGTTCAACGTCGAGGTGCAGACCGATGAGGTCGCCGCCCCCGTCGAGCACCCTGCCGAGGACCTCGTCGCGACCGGCCCGGGCGAGCAGCCCGGCGAGGTGCTCGTCGAGCACCTGCAGCCCGAGGCTCCCGCGCCCGATCTCGGTGCGCTGCAGGACCGCGCGGCCTCCGCCGAGCAGGCCGCCCGCGACGCCCTCGCCGGCACCGACGCGATCACCGCGACCGAGCCCACAGCTGCTCCGGCTCCCTCGCCGACGACCGAGCTGCAGGACCGCGCGGTCGCCGCCGAGGACGCCGCCCGTGCCGCCCTCTCGGGCAGCACGGCGGGCACCACCGGTGGCATCCCCGGTGCGGTCCCGACCCCGGCCGACCAGGCCCCGCCGGCTCCGGCCGCTCCGGCCGCGCCCGCGGCCGACCTGCCCGGTGCTGCCGAGACCCCGGCAGCACCCACCGCTCCCGAGGCACCGGCACCTGCGGCACCGGCACCGACCGCACCGGCACCGACCGCACCGGCGGCCCGGACCGTGCTGCCCGAGGGCTTCGGCAAGCCCGACCGCCCGCAGAACGTCTCCTACTCCGGCGGCAGCGGCGCGAGCGCGCCCGACCCCAACCGCAACCAGGCGGTCGGCAGCGAGCAGTCGCGCAACGCGCCTTGCCCGTGCGGCTCGGGTCGCAAGTTCAAGCGCTGCCACGGGGACCCGCGCCACGCCTGACCGCCGGCCGCTCTGACCGCAGGCCGGGTCAGAGCCCCACGAGGTCGGTGCACCGCCAGACGCCGTCACGTCCCTCCAATCGGAGCGCGACGGCGATCGGGCGTGCCCCGCGCAGGACCGTGCCGCAGACCTCCGCGACGCCCTCGGGGCGGGCCTGCACGTGCACGCTGCGCACGGCCGCGGCGGTCGGCCGCGGGCCGGGCGTGCGGGCGCTTCCGGCGTAGCGCGCCGTGAGGCCCTCGAAGGCCTCGAGGGTGAGGTCGCGCTCGAGCTGCGCGAGCGGGCGCACCCCGGCATCGACCTCCACGAGCCGCTGCAGCATCGCGTGCGCGAAGCGGCGGGCCGGCGGGAGGGCCTCGACCGGGGTGCGGCGCCGGCGCTCGTGCTCGCGCTCGTCGGCCTCGAGCCCGTCCTCCTCGTCGTCCTCGACCGCCTTGTCAGCGGGCCTACCGGCGGGCGCGCGATCAGGGGTCGTGCGCGGCACCACCGGGGGAGGCGGCCCGTCGGGCGTCACGACCAGCCTCAGTGAGGGCAGTGCGAGCTCGGTCGACTCCAGCGGGTCGAGCTCGTCGTCGTAGGGCGGCTCCCAGCAGGGGGCAGGGACGAGCCGGAGCGCCGGCAGTGCCCGGCTCGGGTGGCTGGCGCTCGGGTGGAGCAGGGTCGGGACGGCGGTGTGCTGGTCGGCGAGGCTCACGGTCTGCTCCAGGGTGGCGGGTGGGTGGGTCAGGTCAGAGGGCGGGCGGAGTGAGGACCGCGCCCGGGTGCAGCAGGTCGGGGTCGGGCCCGACGGCGTCGCGGTTGGCCGACCACCACGCGGGCCAGGTCGCGGCGACCTCGCGGTCGGTGACGTCACGCCCGCTGCGGGCCGTGAGGTCGCGCTCGGCGAGCTGCCAGAGGCTGTCGCCGGGTCGTACGACGACGGGCTGCCCGACAGCGGACGCGCTGGGGCTGGCGAGCGCCGGCCGGGTGGTCGGGGTGCTCGGGGTGGCGGGGGTGGCCGGCCAGTCGAGCCCCTCCGCTGCGCTCACGCTGACGGGGGAGTCGCCGGCGGGTCCCGGCTCGGCGGCAGCGGGAGCGGCCGCGCCCGTGACGACCGCGAGGCCGAGGGCCAGCGCCACCGCCCGGCGCACTGCGAGTGGCGCGACCAACCGCTGCGCGCTGTGGGCCGCGTCGCCGAGGCGGCCGCCCGTCGCGGCCAGAGCGACCGCGACGGTGACGACGAGCAGCCAGCCCGCCAGCGCGTAGGCCACCGCCGCGACGGCGGCCACGACGGCGGCGTCGGGAGCGGTCGGGGTGCCATGCGCGACGTCGGTGAGGACCGCGCCGACCCGGGTAGGGGCTGCCGCCCAGCCGAGGGTGGCGAGCGGCAGCGCCGCGGTGAGCGCCCGGACGGAGAGGGCTGTGAGGCGGTTCGACATCGTCACACCTCGTTTGCTGTCGTTTGCTTGTGTTTGAGTTTGTACAAGTAAGACAACCTTCGGTCAAGGGTGGTTGCGCGAGGATGTGCGGCACGGCAGAGTGGCTGAGTGCGGTGGCAGCGGCTCTTCGACGACCTCGAGGCCCAGCTCGGGGCTGCGGACGCCGCAGAGCTGGCCGACGAGGTCCGGGACCGGACCCGGCGCGAGACCGCGTTGCTGGGGCTGCGCGACCGGCTCGTCGTCGGCGCGCAGGTCTCGCTCGCGGTGCACGGCGCCGGCACGGTGCGCGGGCCGGTGCTCGACGTCGGCCCCGACTGGCTGCTCGTGGAGGAGGCTCACGGCCGGGAGGTGCTGGTGCCCGTGCGGTCGGTGCTCGCGGTCGGCGGGCTCGGGCGCGAGGCCGAGGTCCCCGGCGCGCAGGGCGAGGTCGGCGCCCGGCTCGACCTGCGGGTCGCGCTGCGCGGGCTCGCGAGGAGCCGCAGCGCGGTGGTGGTCGTGCTGGTCGACGGCAGCGAGCGGTCAGGGACGCTGGACCGCGTCGGCAGCGACCACGTCGACCTCGCCGAGCACCCGGTCGGCGAGGCCCGCCGGGCCGGTGCCGTACGTCAGGTGGTCGCGGTGCCGCTCACCGCGATCGCGCTGGTCCGCAGCGGCTGAGCTCGTCCTGCTGCTCGTCCTCGGGCTAGTCCTCGGCCGTGCCGTCGCCGCCGAGCGGGTTGGCGGACACGAAGGCCTTGGTCTCGGCGTAGCACCGCGCGATGTAGTCCTCGAGGGCGGAGGCCTCGACGCGCCACTGGCCACGGCCACCGATCTTGATGGCCGGCAGCTCGCCGCTGCGGACCAGCGCGTAGGTCTGCGAGGCGGAGATGTTGAGGACCTCGGCGACGTCGGCCAGCTGCAGGAAGCGCGGTGGCACGGTGGACCTCCTTCTCGCGGGTGCGCGGGCCGAGTCTGCCACCGGCCGGGGCGCGTTCAGGAGGGCCCTGTGGACGACGGGCGCGAGGTCGGTCCCTCGTGCGCCATGATCCCGGGGTCACAGCGGTGCGTCAGGGGGTGCGTACGTGGTGGAAGGGGTGCCGGGCTCGCCGCGGGCCGGTCGGCTCGCGACGCCGGGCTGGCTCGACGGACGGGTGCTGCTCGGGCTGCTGCTGGTGCTCGTCAGCGTCGTGGTCGGCGCGCGGGTGCTGGGCGGCGCCGACCGCAGCACCGAGGTCTGGACGACCACGCGCGCGCTCGCGTCGGGGACGCAGCTCGGCGAGGACGACCTCGAGCGCGCCAGGGTGCGGCTCTACGGCGGGACCGCCGGCTACCTCGGCGGCGACAAGCCGGTGGGCTACGTCCTGCGCCGCTCTCTCGGCGCCGGCGAGCTGGTGCCCCAGGGTGCGCTCGCGACACCGGGCCGCGACGTCGACTACCGGTCGGTGACCGTGCCGGTGCCGGCGGGCCACCTCGCCCCCGACCTCGCGTCCGGCCAGCAGGTCGACGTGTGGGTGACGCCCGAGGACGACGCCCCCGGCGACCGGGCCCCGCGCCTGGTCCTGCAAGCAGTCACCGTGCTGCAGCGCGCCGGCGAGGGCAGCGCGGAGGGTGACGAGGCCGTGGTGCTGCAGGTGCCGCTGCGGTCGGTCGTCGCCGTGCTCGCCGCCGTCGACCTCGGCGTCGTCGACCTCGTGCGGGTCCCCGCGGCGAGCGAGGCCGACGTCGAGCTGACCCCGGCCGGCTGATGCGCGTCCCGGTCGTGACCGCGGTGAGCGACGCGGTCTGGGAGGCCGACCTCGTCGCCGCGCTCGAGCGCTCCGACCTCGGCGTCGACGTCGTGCGCCGCTGCGTCGACCTCGCCGACCTGCTCGCGACCGCCGCCACCGGCCAGGCCCGTGCGGTGCTGCTGTCGTCGGACCTGCGCCGGCTCGACCGCGACGCCCTGACGCGGCTCGCGGTGTCGGGCGTCGCGGTCGTGGCGCTCGCCCCGCGAGGTGACGAGCAGGCCGAGCGCCGACTGCGCCAGCTCGGGGTCGAGCACGTGCTGCCGGCCGACTCGAGCAGCGTCGACGTGTCGGCCGCGGTCGTCGAGGCGGTGGCTCTCGCGGCCGCTCCCGGGCCGGGCGCCCGGGCCTCGCTGGCCGAGCCGCGGGATGCGCTCGCGGCCCAGCCGCCGCAGGCGGAGGACGACGACGGCGCGCCGGAGCAGCCCGGCACGGTCGTGGCGGTGTGGGGTCCGGCCGGGGCGCCGGGGCGCACCACGGTCGCCGTCGCCCTCGCCAGCGAGACTGCGGTCGCGGGGCGCAGCGCGCTGCTCGTCGACGCCGACGTCTACGGCGGGGTCGTCGCGCAGGTGCTGGGCCTGCTCGACGAGTCGCCCGGCCTGGCCGCCGCCTGCCGGGCGGCCAACACCGGCGTGCTCGACGTGCCCGCGCTCGCCGACCTCGCCCGCGCGGTGACCCCTGGCCTGCGGGTTCTGTCGGGCATCGCCCGCGCCGACCGGTGGCCCGAGCTGCGACCGGCCGGCATCGAGGTCGTCCTCGAGCAGGCCCGCCGGCTCGCCGCCGTGACCGTCGTCGACTGCGGCTTCGCCCTCGAGCAGGACGAGGAGCTCGCTTACGACACCGCCGCGCCCCGCCGCAACGGCGCGACCCTCGCGGCGCTGGAGTCCGCCGACACCGTGGTCGCCGTCGGCAGCGCCGACCCCGTCGGCCTCCAGCGGCTGGTGCGCGGCCTGGCCGAGCTGCGCGAGGCCGTCCCCGGTGTCGAGCCGGTCGTCGTCGTCAACCGGCTGCGCTCCACCGCGGTGCCGGGCGACGCGGTCACGGAGGTCCGGGCCGCCCTGCAGCGCTACGCCGGGGTGGAGGTCGCTGCGCTGGTGCCGATGGACGTCGCAGGGCTCGACGGTGCGCTGGCGCAGGGCCGCACCCTCGCGGAGGCGGCCCCGTCCTCGCCGGCCCGTCGCGCGCTGCTCGAGCTCGCGCACGCCCTCGTCGGCGAGCCGCCGCCCCACGGCCGGGGCTGGGGCCGGGGTCGCCGCCGCTGATCGGCCGGTGGGGTCAGGTGCGCTGGAGGTAGCCGCCGAGCTCCTGGCGCGCGACCGTGCGTACGTGCACCTCGTCGGGGCCGTCGGCGATGCGCAGGGTGCGCATACCTGCCCACAGCGCGGCGAGCGGGAAGTCGTCGGAGACGCCACCTCCGCCGTGGACCTGGATGGCCCGGTCGAGCACCCGCAGGGCGACCCGCGGGGCGATGACCTTGATGGCCGCGATCTCGGTGCGGGCGCCGCGCGCACCGACGTTGTCGATCATCCAGGCGGCCTTGAGGGTGAGCAGGCGGGCCTGCTCGATCTCCATCCGTGACTCCGCGACGGCCTCCTGCACGGTGCCCTGACGGGCCAGCTCCTTGCCGAAGGCGACCCGGGAGGCGGCTCGCTCGCACATCAGCTGCAGGGCCCGCTCGGCCACGCCGATCGCGCGCATGCAGTGGTGGATGCGCCCGGGGCCGAGCCGCGCCTGCGCGATGAGGAAGCCGTGGCCCTCCTCGCTGATGAGGTTGCTCGCCGGCACCCGCACGTCGGTGAAGCGGATCTCGCAGTGGCCGTGCTGGTCGGAGTAGCCGAAGACCGGCACGGCCCGCACGACCTCGACGCCCGGGGTGTCCATCGGGACGAGGATCATCGACTGCTGCTGGTGGGTGTGGGCGGTGGGATCGGTCTTGCCCATCACGATCATGATCTTGCAACGAGGGTCCGCTGCCCCGGTGATCCACCACTTGCGGCCGTTGAGGACGTAGTCGTCACCGTCGCGCTCGATCCGCGTCGCGATGTTGGTGGCGTCCGACGAGGCGACGTCGGGCTCGGTCATGGCGAAGGCCGACCGGATCTCGCCCTCGAGGAGCGGCTGGAGCCACTGCGCCTTCTGCTCGGCGGTGCCGAACATGTGCAGCACCTCCATGTTGCCGGTGTTGGGCGCGTCGCAGTTGATCGCCTCGGGGGCGAGGTGCGGCGCCCAGCCGGTGAGCTCGGCGAGAGGGGCGTACTCGAGGTTGGTCAGCCCGGAGACGTCGGGCAGGAAGAGGTTCCACAGCCCGCGGCTGCGCGCCTCCTTCTTCAGCTGCTCCACCACCGGCGGGACCTCGTGGTTGAAGCCGTGCTCGGCCCGCCACTGGTGGTAGACCGCTTCGGCAGGCAGCACGTGGCTGTCCATGAAGTCCTTCAGGCGGGCCTGCAGGTCGACGACCTTGGCTGACGGGGCGAAGTCCACGGTGTGCCTCTCCAGGAACGGGTGCGGTACGTCGGAGTGTGCCGCGACACCCGTCCGGGCCGCTGCAGCGGGTGACCGTCACCCGTCCGAGACCCGCCTCGCCTAGGCTCGGCGACCGTGAGGATCCCCTCGGGTGACCTGGCGCCGGCCCGCCGCGGACGACGTCGACGTGGTCGACGACTGATGCCGGTCGTCCTGACCGTCGCGGCCGTGGCGGCGGTCGGCGGTGGCGCCTACGCGCTCCGCAAGGACGACGGCGCCGCCCCGCAGCGACTCGCGCAGCCCGGCCCGAGCGCGTGCCCGACGGCCGTCCCGACGACGCCCGCCCCGTCGGGCGCACCCGCGCCGACCCTGGTGCTGCCTGCCCCGGGCAAGGTCTCCTTCCGGCTACTCAACGGCACCGCCCGCGACGGGCTCGGCCGCACCCTCGGGGACGCGCTCGCCACGCGCGGCTTCCAGGTGAAGAGCACCGGCAACGCCCCCAAGTCGCTCAGCGGCCCGAGCAAGGTCTACTTCGGGCCCGGCGCCCGACCGGCGGCCCAGCTCGTCGCGATCCACGTCATCGGGGCCGAGCTGTCGCCGGTGCCCACCGCGCCGAAGGGCGCGGTCGACCTCGTCATCGGCTCCGGCTTCGCGCGGCTGCGCACGCCCGCCGAGGTGAAGACCTTCACCGCGCGGGTGCTCGCCGGCACCGCCCCGACGGCGGCCCCTGGCACCCCTGCCACATCCGCTCCGCGCCCCACCGGCTGCGCGTGACGCGGCTGCGCGCGCTCGTCGTCGACTTCGGCGGCGTCATGACCGACAGCCTCGAGGTCGCGATGGGCAGCTGGCTGACCGCCGAGGGCATCGACCCCGACAGCTACCGCGCGGCGATGCACCACTTCCTCGGCCCTGACGCCGACGTCGAGGACAACCCCGTCCACGCTCTCGAGAAGGGCGAGCTCGCGGTCCCTCACTTCGAGGAGCGGGTGGCGCCGTTCCTGCGCACCCCCGACGGCGGACCGGTCGAGGCGACGGACCTGCTGTCGCGGATGTTCCACGCGTTCGGCCGCGCCGAGGGGATGCACGACGTCGTACGTCGGGTGCGCTCTGCCGGGGCGCGCACGGCCCTGCTGTCGAACTCGTGGGGCCTCGACTACCCCCGCGAGGAGTGGCCGCAGCTCTACGACGTGACCGTCATCAGCGGTGAGGTCGGGCTGCGCAAGCCGGACCCGGAGATCTACCACCTGACCGCAGAGCGGCTCGGTGTCGACCCGGGCGAGTGCGTCATGGTGGACGACCTCGCGCCCAACGTGCGGGGTGCCGTCGCGGTCGGCATGGTCGGGGTGCTGCACCGCAGCGTCGCGGAGACCGTCGCCGAGATCGAGGTGCTGTTCGGCCTGCCGTCCCGCTGAGTCGTGCTGTGTGACGATGGTGTTGCACCTATCTGGAGGGGTCTGACCCGTGACTGACCGGCTCGCACCGCTCGATGTCTCCTTCCTCTACATGGAGGGTCCGACCACGGCCATGCACGTGGGCGGCGTCGCGGTGCTGGAGCCGCCGGCCGAGGGCTTCGACCACGCCCGGCTCGTCGAGCTCATCAGCCAGCGCATCGCGCTCGTCCCGCGCTACCGGCAGAAGGTGCGCTGGGTGCCGGCCCACCTCGCCAACCCGGTCTGGGTCGACGACGAGGACTTCGACGTCAGCTACCACGTACGCCGCAGCGCGCTCCCCAAGCCGGGCAGCCCGGCCCAGCTGCGCGACCTGGTGGGTCGGCTGCAGTCGCGCCAGCTCGACCGCAACCGGCCGCTGTGGGAGATCTACCTCGTCGAGGGCCTCGAGGGCGGCCGCGTCGCGATCGTCACCAAGACCCACCACGCGATGGTCGACGGCGTGTCCGCGGTCGACATCGGCACCGTCATCCTCGACAGCACCCCGACCCCGCGCGACGTGCCCGTCGAGCCGTGGTCCCCCCAGCCCGGCCCCGGCACGGTCGGCCTCGTCGCGGGGGCCGCGATCGACTTCCTCAAGCGGCCGACCGGCGCCATCGACACCGCCCGCACCGCTGTCGTCGACGCGAAGTCGACCGCCGGCCGGGTCGTCGAGGTCGCGGGCGGCGTGCTCGCGAGCGCCCGCACGCTGGCCCGCCAGGCCCCGCAGTCGCCGCTCAACGCGACCATCGGCGAGCAGCGCCGCTTCGGCATGGCCGCCACCGACCTCGACGACTACAAGCGGGTCCGCAAGGGCCACGGCGGCACCGTCAACGACGTCGTGCTCGCCACTGTCTCCGGTGCGCTGAGGTCGTGGCTGCTCACCCGTGGGGAGTCGGTGACGCCCGCGTCGACGATCCGCGCGATGGTGCCGGTGTCGATCCGCTCCGACGACCAGAAGGGCCAGCTGGGCAACCGCGTCTCGTCGTACTTCGTCGACCTGCCCGTCGGCGAGGGCAACCCAGTCATGCGGCTGCACCAGGTGGCGTTCGCGATGCGCGGCCACAAGGAGTCCGGGCAGGCCGTCGGTGCCGACTCGCTCGTGCAGCTGACCGGCTTCGCGCCGCCGACGATCCACTCGCTCGGTGCGCGGGCGGCGTCGCAGATGTCGCGACGCTCCTACAACCTGGTCGTCACCAACGTGCCGGGGCCGCAGTTCCCGCTCTACGCCGCCGGCGCGCGGATGCTCGAGATGTACCCCGTCGTGCCGCTCGCGAAGGGGCAGGCAGTGGCGATAGGACTCACGTCGTACGACGGCGGTGTCTACTTCGGCCTCAACGCCGACCGCGACGCCATGCCCGATGTCGACGTGCTGGCAGCGCTCATCGAGGAGTCGCTGCAGGAGCTGGTGGGGACGGTCACATGAGACGCGGTGTGGTGCTCGGTGCGGGCGGCGTGCTCGGCGCTGCCTGGACCATCGGTGCGCTGTCGGCGGTGGAGTCCGAGCTCGGCTTCGACCCGCGGTCGGCCGAGCTGCTGCTGGGCACGTCGGCGGGATCGGTGCTCGCGGCGTTCCTCGGCTGCGGCATCGGTGTCGAGACGCTGCGCAACCACCAGCAGGGCGTCGTCGGGCCGGACGACCCGCAGATCTCCTACGACCCCGACCGCGACTCCGGTGGCGCGCTGCCGCCGCTGCCGCGCCCCTTCATCGGCTCGCCGCGCGGCGTCGTGTCGAGCGCCCTGCGGCCGTGGCGGACCACGCCGATGATGGCGCTGTCGGCCGTGCTCCCGCAGGGCCGCGGCAGCCTCGCGCCGGTCGGTGAGCTCGTCGACGCCGTCGTGGCGCCGGGGGAGTGGGCGCCGCACCCGCAGACGTGGGTCGTCGCGATGGACTACGACTCCGGCCGGCGCACCGTCTTCGGTCGGACCGGTGCCCCGCAGGCCGGGCTGCGCGACGCGGTCATGGCGTCGTGCGCGATCCCGGGGTGGTACGCCCCCGTGAAGGTCGGCCGCCGACGCTACGTCGACGGCGGTGCCTGCTCCCCGACCTCGCTCGACCTCGTCGCGCGTCTCGGTCTCGACGAGGTCGTCGTGCTGTCGCCGATGACCTCGCTCGACTACGACAACCCCACCGCGGTCGCGTCGAAGGTCGAGCGGCGCTTCCGCCGGCTCGTCACCAAGCGGCTCGTCGGCGAGGTGAAGAAGGTCGCCGCGACCGGCACGAAGGTGACCCTGCTCGGACCCGGTGCGGAGGACCTCGCGGTCATCGGCGCCAACATGATGGACCCGCGTCAGCGCGAGCAGGTCCTCGAGACCTCGCTGCGCACCTCGCTGCACGCGCTGCGCTCCGGCCGCGCCGCGGGGCTCGCCGTCGCGGGCTGAGCGCCTGTCTCTGGCACGCTGTCGTCGTGCGCGTCTACCTCCCGTCCACCCTGCCCGCGCTGCGCCGGCTGCTCGACTCCGGTGAGCTCGGTGACCCGCCGCTGCCGGCCTATGCCGTCACGGGGGCGCTGCGTGAGTGGTACGCCGAGGGCGACGACGAGGAGCTCGAGTACGCCGCGCTGACGCTGGCCGCCGCCGCGTCCGTCCGGCTGCTCGACGCCGACCCCGACGCGGTGCGCCGCCGGGTCGTCGTCGCGGCGGACGTCGACGACAGCGCCGTCGAGATGGTGCCGAAGGTCGACCGGGCAGCGGTCCGGGTCACCGTGGCCGTGCCGGTCCGGCTCCTGCAGGCGGTCCACGTCGACGACCCGTCCGCGATCCCCGACGTGACGGTCGCCGCCGACTCCGTCGTGGAGGCCGACCTCGGCAGCGAGGACGCCGCCTTCCGGGTCGAGCAGGCCGAGGGCCACGAGCTGCAGTGGTACGCGACCCAGGAGATCGGGCCCCTGCTCGAGCTGTCGTGACCGACCTCCCGCTCGAGGTCGCGGACGACGACGCCCGCGCGCTGCAGTACGGCGGGCTCGACGCGTCGCTGCGGCCGCTCGTGGCGGAGGTCGGCGGTCTCGTCGCGCGCGGCGTCGCGGAATGGCCCGACTCGATGCTCGGCTCTCTCACCGGCTTCGGCGTACGCCCTGTCTCTGCCCGTGGTCTCGACACCGCGCTGGGGCTGCTCGCCCGGGTCGGGATCACCGCGCCGATCGTGACGGTCGTCGAGGGGTGCGAGGTGACCGGGCTGCTGTCCGAGCGGGGCTTCGCCCCCGCGACGTCGCTGGTGCGGCTGGTGCGCGACCTCGCCGACGTCGGCGCGCCCGCGGAGTCGGCGTTCCGGGTCGAGGAGGTGGGGCCTTCCTCGTCCGCCGCGGTGGTCGCCGTCTGCCGTGGCGGATTCGGCCCGTCGATGGACCCCGCGTGGTGGCGCGCCGGCCTCGGTCGGCCCGGCTGGACCCAGGTCCTGGCGTACGACGGGGACACCCCCGTGGCCACCGGTGCCCTCGCCGTGAGCAAGGGCGTGGGCTGGCTCGGTGGGACGACGACCGTGCCCGGGGCGCGTGGCCGCGGGGCGCACCGCGCGCTGCTCGAGCTGCGGCTCGCGCTGGCCGCGCAGGCCGGGGCGTCGCGGATCGGTGTGCTGGCTGCCGACGGCGGCGCGTCGATGCGCAACCTGGTGCGGGCCGGCTTCACGGTCTCGCACGGCGTCCAGCAGTGGCGTCGCCCCGTCGTCTGAGGCTCTGTGTCAGGCGGTGGCGGCGAGGCGGCGGTGCCGGGTGAGCCAGCGGGCCGGGCAGGCGGCGCGGCGGGTCGCGGCGGGGCGTGAGGCGGGGACCGGCAGCAGCGCGGCTCGCTCGGCGGGCAGGACGCGACCGGCGGCGTCCTCGAGGGCGACAACGGCGTCGAGCTCAGCGAGCAGGTCGACGGCGGCCCGGCCGGGGTCGACGGCGCCCTGGGCGTGCAGGTCCTCGGCCACGACCGACAGGAAGACCCGCCCCGGGTCCGGCCGCACCGTCGTCGCGCGGGACGTGTCGAGGTAGGCCGTGACCACCGCTCCGATCCGGTCCGCCCCCGGGTCGAGTTGCTCGAGCGGGCCGTCCAGCGCGACCGCGAGGCGCTGGTGCCAGCGTGACACGAGGACGCCGTCGGGCAGGTCGCTGTCTCGTCGTACCGTCATGTCATCCCCTAGGTCTGTTACATACCGTCGGTATGCACCATACTGCTGACATGCCTGCCGTCAAGAGCCGTCGCGAGGAGAACGTCGACGCCACCCGGGACGCGCTGCTCGCCAGCGCACTGGAGCTGTTCGCCGGGAAGGGCTTCGCCGCGACCTCGCTCGACGACGTCGCGACCGCGGCGCGGGTCACCAAGGGCGCGCTCTACCACCACTTCCCGGGCGGGAAGGCCACGCTGTTCGAGGCCGTCTTCGAGGCCGTCGACGCCGACCTGGGCGAGCGCATCGCGCGAGCCATCCCGACGGGCGCCACGGCGTGGGAGGTCGTGCACCGCGGGCTCGACGCCTACCTCGAGACCTGCACCGACCCGGTCGTGCGCCGGATCGTGTTCCAGGAGGGGCCTGCCGTGCTCGGCACGGCGCGCTGGCGCGAGGGCTGCCACTCCCGCGACCTGCTGCGCGCCTCCCTCGAGGGTCTGGTGGCCAGCGGCGACCTGCGTCCGCAGCCGATGGCGCTGCTCACGCAGGTCCTGTGGTCGGCGCTGGGCGAGGCGGGCATCGCCGTCGCGGAGGCCGAGGACCCGGCTGCGGCGCAGGCCGAGGTGCGGGCCCTCGTGCTCGACCTGCTGAGGGGCCTGTCCACGACGTAGCGTCAGGGGATGGGACGACCCTCCTGGCGCTGGGGCGCGTGGCTCGCCCTCGTCGGGCTGCTCTGCGCGCTGCCCGCGCTGGCCGGCTCGCGCCCGGCGGGGTCGTCCGACGTCACCGCCCCGGTGCTGCTCGACCGGGTCAGGGCGTCCGCCGTCGTGGGCTTCACGGCCTACGCCGAGAGCACCTCCTCCCTCCCGCTCCCCGACGTGGACCAGCTCGGCGACCTCCCAGCCCTTCTCGGGGGTACGACGAGGACGCGCGCGTGGTGGCGCGGTCCGGACGCGTTCCGCGTCGACGCGCTGACCCTCGTCGGCGAGGTCGGGACGATCCGCGAGGCCACCGGCACCTGGACCTGGATCAGCGCCGACCGGCTGGCGGGCAGGGTCGAGGGCGACGACGACGTGCGGTTGCCCCGGCCGTCGGACCTGTTCGCGCCGGTGCTCGGGCGGCAGCTCGCCGGAGCGCCCGGTCTCGTGCCGTCGCGGCTGCCGGTCCGGCGGGTGGCGGGTCGCGCGGCTCCCGGGCTGAGGCTCACCCCGGCGCTCCCGGCGGCGACCACCGTGCGCCACATCGACCTGTGGGTGGAGGAGCAGACCGGCCTGCCGCTGCGGGTCGAGGTCGTGGCGGCCGGGCGCGAGGCGCCGTCGCTGTCGGCCGAGGTGCTGGACCTGACCCTGGGCGCGCCGGCGGAGGAGCGCGTGCGGTTCGTGCCGCCCGACGACGCGACCGTCGTGGCTGCCGCGGAGCTCGACCTCGCCCGCGAGGCGGACCGCTTCGCGCCGTACCAGCTCCCGGCACGACTGGCCGGGCTCGCGCGTTCCGACGACGTGACCGCACTGCGAGGCGTCGGCGGCGTCACCACCTACGGCGAGGGCCTCGGCGCCTTCGCGGTGCTGCCGGTCGTGGGGCGCAGCCGACGGCTGATGCGGGCGACCTCGACGACCGACCCGGACCGCGGCACCGTCGTCACGCCGCTGGTCAACGTCGCCCTCGCCCGCATCGACGGGCAGGTGTTCGTCGCGAGCGGCACCGTCCCGCTGCCCCTGCTGGAGCGGGCCCTGGACGACCTGGCCCGCAGGCTGCGCGGGTGATCAGGACGCGCGGGCTCGTCAAGCGCTACGGCGCGGTGACGGCGGTCGACGGCGTCGACCTCGATGTCCGCGAGGGCGACCGCTACGGCTTCCTCGGCCCCAACGGCTCGGGCAAGACGACGACGGTCCGGATGCTGCTCGGGCTCGTCCTGCCCACCAGCGGATCGGTCGAGGTCCTCGGGACGACGAAGGTCCGCGACGCCCTGCCGCAGGTCGGCGCGCTCGTCGAGTCACCCGCCGCCTACGGCCACCTGTCGGGCCGCCGCAACCTGCTGCTGCTCGACGCGAGCGGCCCCGGCGGAGCGCGTCGCACCAGGCGCGCTCGCGTCGACGACGTGCTCGACCAGGTCGGCCTCGGTGGCGTCGACGACCGGCCGACCAAGAGCTACTCGCTCGGGATGCGGCAGCGGCTCGGCCTCGCCGCCGCGCTGCTGCGCGCACCGAAGCTGCTCGTCCTGGACGAGCCCACCAACGGCCTCGACCCACAGGGCATCCGCGAGGTGCGCGAGCTGCTGCTCGAGCTCAACCGCCAGGGCACGACGGTGTTCCTGTCCTCCCACCTGCTCGCCGAGGTCGAGTCGCTGTGCGACCGGGTCGGGGTCATGGACCGCGGCCGGCTGCTGCTGCAGTCCGACCTCGCCGAGCTGCAGGCCGCGACCGGGCTGGTCGTCGTCGACACGGCCGCGGCCGACAAGGCGGTCGCGCTGCTCGACGGCAGGGTCGTACGACGAGACGCCACCCGGCTGTGGGTCAGGGCCGACGACGCGGCGGAGCTCAACGCCCACCTCGTCGGGGCGGGCGTGCCCGTGTCGTCGCTCGCTCCCGAGCGGCGGACCCTCGAGGACACCGTGCTGGCGCTGACCGAGCACGGCTCGGACCGGGTCGCATGAGGGTGGCCCCGTGATCGTTGTCGAGCTGCGCAAGCTGCTGCGCCGCCCGCGCACCTGGGTGTCGATCGGGCTGCTCGCGCTGCTGCCGACCATCGTCGCGATCTTCCTGTCGACGTCCGGTGTCGCGCCGCGCCCCGGCACTGGCCCGGCCTTCCTGTCGGCGGTGCTCGACAACGGCGCGCTCTTCCCGGCTGCTGCGCTCGCGATCGTGCTGCCGCTCTTCCTGCCCGTCGCGGTGGCCGTCGTCGCCGGCGACGCGGTCGCGGGAGAGGCGCAGGCGGGCACCTTGCGCTACCTGCTGGTGCGCCCGGTCTCGCGGACCCGGCTGCTCGTCGCGAAGCTCGTCTCCGTCGTCGCCTTCACGATGCTCGCGGTCGTCGTCGTGTCGGTGGTCGCCTACGTGGTGGGCACCAACCTGTTCGGTTCCTCTCCGCTGCCGTCGACCTCGGGCACGACCCTCACGACGACCGAGGCGACGATCCGCACCTGCCTCGCGGTCGCCTACGTCGGCTGGTCGATGCTCGGCGTCGCGGCGATCGCGCTGTTCCTGTCGACGGTCGTCGACTCACCTCTCGCGGCCTCCCTCGGGGCGGTCGCGGTGCTCGTCACCTCCGGCGTGCTCGTCGGCCTCGACGCCGCCTCCTCCGTCCAGCCCTACCTCCCGACCCGCTACTGGCTGGCCTTCGTCGACCTCTTCCGCGATCCTGTGCTCACCCGCGACCTCGTGCGCGGCACCGCCCTGCAGGCCGTCTACGTCGGCGTCTTCCTCACCGGCGCGTGGGCCAACCTCATGACCAAGGACGTCACCAGCTGACCAGCCCCGTCGTCGTCGTCGACCGCAGCCGCCGACCGTGGCTGCGGATGCTCGGCTGCCTCGGACTCTTCGGGCTGGTGCGCCTGGGGCGGGTCGTCTGCCTGCAGGCGCAGCGCAGCCCAGTCGCGGTGCGCGTCGTGCGTGCTCTCGGGAAGGCGCTCGGGCTGCCCCGCGTCAGCGACCGAGAGCGGTGAGCGCGCCGCAGTCCTCGGGCGCGGTCAGCGGCCCGGCGGACAGCGCGGTCAGCACGATCCCGCCGACCAGCGGCGCCCGCGGCAGGTCGCTGTGGGTGATCTGCACCCCGCCGCAGACGTCCTGCAGCACGACGTTGACCGCGCCGTCGAGCTCCGCGGAGTCCGGCGGAGTCACGGTCTTGTCCTGGTCGGTCCACAGCGACAGCCAGACTGGCCCGTCGGGCGTCTCGTCACCGTCGTTGAGCGCGTCGAGGAAGTCACCGTCGGGCACCAGCTGCTGGCACGCCAGCGGGCACGCGCCGGGGGCGAAGGCAGCGCCGACCCCCGCGAGCTTCGAGCCGTGGTGCGGCGAGCCCAGGGTCACGACCCGGCGTACGACGGAAGCCCCGCCCAGCTCCTTCACGGCGTAGCGGGCGATCACCCCGCCGGCGCTGTAGCCCACCAGGTCGACCGAGGGAGCGCCCCCCGCGACCGCGGCCTGCGCCGCCGCCACGACCACCGCCGCCGACGCGGCGAGGTCACCCGTCCCGTCCCCGGGCACGGTCAGCACCGTGGCGGTGCGCCCGGCGGCCTGCAGCTTGCGGGCCAGCACCTCGAGCGCCCCCGTCGCCCCGCCGTAGCCGGGCACGAGCAGCACCGGCCCCGGCTGGTCCTGCGCGGCGCCGAGCACGGCGAGCGGGTCGGACCGGGTCACCCGGGCCAGCACGGCCAAGCCGACCACCACCGCGACAGCGAGGGCGAGGGCCTGGAGCAGGAGGCGTCGCGAAGGGCTCACCCCTCCATTCTCCGCGATCCACCCCCCGCTCTGCATGACGCACCCGTGACGCAGCGGTGGAGTGAGACACTGGGGGAGCGACAGCGTCGTCGCACCGGTCCCACCGCGAGGAGTCCCCCGTCATGCTCGACGCCACCACCGTGGTGCCCCTGCCCGTCAACGAGCCGGTCAAGGGCTACGCGCCCGGGTCGGCCGAGCGCGCCAGCCTCGAGGCGACGCTGAAGGAGCTCGGCTCCGCGGGACCGGTCGAGCTGACCATGACGGTCGACGGGGTCCAGCGCCACGGTGGCGGCGACGCCGGGCAGACCGTGCAGCCGCACCGCCACAGCGCGGTGCTCGGCACCTGGCACGAGGCGACCGCAGCCGACGTCCAGCAGGCGGTCGACGCCGCCCTTGCGGCCGCGCCCGCGTGGCGCTCCACGTCGTACGACGAGAGGGCCGCGGTCCTGCTGCGCGCCGCCGACCTGCTGGCCGGTCCGTGGCGCGACACCCTCAACGCCGCGACGATGCTCGGGCAGTCGAAGTCGGTGCTGCAGGCCGAGATCGACGCGGCCTGCGAGCTCATCGACTTCCTGCGCTTCAACGTCGCCTTCGGCAAGCAGGTCCTCGCCGAGCAGCCCGTCAGCGGTGCCGGCGTCTGGAACCGCATGGACCACCGGCCGCTCGAGGGCTTCGTGCTCGCCATCACGCCCTTCAACTTCACGGCCATCGCGGCCAACCTGCCGATCGCCCCGGCGCTCATGGGCAACACCGTCGTGTGGAAGCCGAGCCCGACCCAGCAGTACGCCGCGCACTTCACGATGCGCCTGCTCGAGGCCGCGGGCCTGCCGCCCGGCGTCATCAACATGGTCACCGGCAACGGCGCGGCCGTCTCCGAGGTCGCGGTGCCGCACCCGCAGCTCGCGGGCATCCACTTCACCGGGTCGACCAAGACCTTCCAGGGGCTGTGGCAGGCGGTCGGGTCGCGGATCGGCTCCTACCGCACCTACCCGCGCCTCGTCGGTGAGACCGGCGGCAAGGACTTCGTGCTCGCGCACGCCTCCGCCGACCCGCTGGCCGTCGAGGTCGCCCTGGTCCGCGGTGCCTTCGAGTACCAGGGGCAGAAGTGCAGCGCGGCCTCGCGCGCCTACGTCCCGCGCTCGATGTGGGAGGGCGGGCTGCGCGACTCCGTCGCCGAGCGGGTCCGCTCGCTGTCCTACGGCGACGTCACCGACCTGTCGCACTTCGGGGGCGCCGTCATCGACCGGCGCGCCTGGGAGCGGCTGGCAGACGTCGTACGCCGTGCCTCCGGCGATCCCGCCCTGTCGGTGCTGGCCGGCGGCTCCGCCGACGACAGCGAGGGCTTCTTCGTCGACCCGACCGTCGTCGTCACCGAGGACCCGCTGCACGACGTGATGCGCACGGAGTACTTCGGTCCGGTGCTGGGCGTGCACGTCTACGACGACTGGGACGACACGCTGCGGCTCGTCGACTCCACCGCCGACTACGCCCTGACCGGCGCGGTGCTCGCCAACGACACCTACGCGATCACCCAGGCCAGCGAGGCGCTGCGCTTCGCGGCCGGCAACTTCTACGTCAACGACAAGCCGACCGGTGCCGTCGTCGGGCAGCAGCCCTTCGGCGGCGCGCGCCAGTCCGGCACCAACGACAAGGCCGGCAGCGTGCTCAACCTGCTGCGCTGGACGTCGCCGCGCACGATCAAACACACGCTGTCGCCCTTCCTCGACCACCGTTACCCGCACCAGTCATGACCGGCCCCGACGGGAACGGGCCGCTCGACCCCGCCCTCGACCCGGACCGCTTCGACCCGGACCGGCTCGTGCCGGACCCGGCGCCGACCCGCTCGGTGTCGCCCGACGTCGGGCCGCTCGACCCGCGCCACGACCCGGACCGCTTCTCCAACGCCGTCGATATCGAGGGCAAGGACCTCACCGAGCTGATCGGCAAGGCCCGGTCCTTCGAGGAGGAGCGCAGCCCGTGGACCTGGCTGCTCGGGCTCGCGATGGTGCTGGGCTTCCTCGCGATCGTCTCGCTGATCTTCGCCAACCTCAGCCCTCGCTGACTTCGGCTGCGCCTCGTCCACTCCTGGCGCCAGGCGAGCCGTGAAGATTGCCGTGAATGCGGGTTCGCGGCGACAAGCCGCTGACCAGCGCCTTTGTGCGCTCGCTTCCTAAGGCCACTACACAACGATCTTCACGACGGGAGCCGCACCCTGCTCCCGATCGCGCCGTCCTGCGCTCGGCCCTGACGGCGGGGAGGAGGTGGGCCCGAGCGCTGGCGCGTTGGGCGCTGCGTTGTCGAGGCCAGGTTCACTCCGCTTGCGTGGGCTGACGACATTCGCCCCCGACGGACCTCGCTGGCTGACGCCTCAGGTGCGCGACACCGCCGCCCTCTCGGGACGGGCCGCGTGGCAGGTGGATCAGGTGGCGAGGGTGCCGGCGAAGACCTGCCAGGCGAGCACCGACTTGGCCGTGAGGCTGAGCCAGACGTACACGCGCTCACCGAAGAGGTAGTCGCGCCACCGCCCCACTGCCCGGTACTGCAGCCACTGGTTGAGGGCGAAGACGTTGAAGAAGACGAAGAGCGAGAAGAAGACGGCGTAGACGAAGCCCGGGGCGCCTTCCGAGGACGCCTCGCCGACCGAGAACAGGTAGGTCCCGATGGCGATCCACGGCACGGCGCCGGCGAGGCAGCCGAAGCCGAACGGCAGCCAGCCACCTCCGGGCTGCTCGTAGCGCTCCTGCAGCCAGCCGAACAGGATCATCGACGCGTTGACACCCGCGAGCGCGATCAGTGCGGCCACGTCGGAGATACCGGACAGCTGGGCGATGACGACGACCATCAGCGACGAGGACAGGGAGTACTCCACCCATCTCGCGGGGTTGCGCTGCCGCTCCAGGTCGGCGGTGTAGCTCGACCACCACAGCGTGCTGACGACCGCGTGGGCGATCGCCGACAGCAGCAGGAAGGCGGCCACCGCGCCGCCGGTGGGCAGCTCGAAGAGCAGCTCGGGGACCTGCGACGGCGGTGCGCCGGGGGGTCCGTCGAGGTAGGAGGCGGTCACGGGCAGCGCGAAGCCGCTTGCCAGGGCGAGGATGGCGATCGCCTGCACGAGGTGCAGCGCTGCGGCGACGACGTTGAGCCGACGCAACGCGGGGATTGTCATGCCCGCGACGGTACTGCGGTGTCGGGTGCGACCCTCGTCAGGTGCCCGATCGCGCGCTGCGCCCCCGGGACCCGGCATCTCGGCAGTTCTGACACCCCAGGCCTCGCTCCGATCGGAGCAGGCCCGCACGTCCGCCTCAGGTGCGGAGGTCTCTGACGTCGGCCAGCGGGACGTGGCCCTCGGCGAGGGCGGCCAGTGCGGCGTCGACCGTGACGACCGCGTCGGCCTGCAGCCGGGTCACCGCGAGGAGACGCGATCGCCCAGCACCCGGATCTTCTGCTCCGTGACCCGCTCGTGCAGCGACATCGCCGCGCTCTCGGTCCGTGCACCGCGGCGGACGTCGTCGAGCAGCACCCCCCGAGTCGGGCGATCGGAGTGCTGCCTGCGCGCACACTGGGCGCCTCGACGGGCCGCGGCGGGCTGCCAGCGCACAGGAGTGCGGCCAAGTCCTACGCTGGGCGCATGATCGAACAGGCCGTCGAGCAGTGGCACCGCGTCGTGGCCGGCGAGATGGACGTCCTGGACGACTTGCTGGCCGATGACGTCGTTTTCTACTCGCCTGTGGTCTTCACGCCGCAGCGCGGCAAGGCGATCACGACTCTCTACCTGCAGGGTGCGGCGCAGGTCCTCGGCGGCGGCGAGTTCGGCTACACGAAGCAGGTGCTGGCCGGCCGCCACGCGGTGCTCGAGTTCGAGACCACGGTGGACGGAAAGCACGTGAACGGGGTCGACATCATCACGTGCGACGACGCCGGTCGCATCATCGAGTTCCGGGTCATGTTGCGCCCGCTGCAGGCGGTCAACGCGGTCCACCAGAAGATGGGCGAACTACTCGCCAAGCACTAGCGGTCGGGCCGCGGTCTCACAACCGCTCTGAGGAGCAGTCGCCCGAGTTTCTGTACGACACCCGGCTCGTGCTCGGCTTGCGTGGCAAGCCTGCGGGCCTGCTACGCAGGAAGAGCGGCCTCGATCCCGTATGGGTGGGGCAGGCACTGGAGCGCATGCTGCAGATCTCGGCCGCGCAGGTCCGTCAAGTCCTCGACAACGTCGCCGGGTTCGGCCCACTGCAGGTGCACCTCGACGATCCGGGCGTCGAGGAGATCTGGATCAACGACCGGCTGACTCCCGGCTGAGCTCAGCGATCACCTCGGCTACGACCAGGGCGACCCGGCCGGGCGGGGCTCGCCGAACAGCCGTAACGGCTCGACGCCGAAGACGCTGCAGAGCGAGGTCGGGCCGCTCGCCCTGGACGTCCCGCGCGACCGCAACAGCACCTTCGAGCCGCGGCTGGTGCCCAAGGGCACCCGGCGCCTCGGGGGCCTGGAGGAGCAGGCCATCAGCCTCTATGCGGGTGGGATGACGGTCCGCGACATCGCGTTCCACTTCGAGCGGACCCTCGGGACGCAGCTGAGCCACGACACGATCAGCAAC
>JAUYQP010000016.1 GCA_030697205.1 Mycobacteriales bacterium | reverse complement strand
CGATGCGCCGCAGTCTTGGACTTCGCGACCTTCTCCAGCGACTCTCGCTGGCCCTGCGACATCACCAACGAATCGGCAGCTGCGGTCATCTACGAACACTATCGCAGAACTAGTTACTCAAATGCGCGACACACCACTAGCTGTGGGAAGCACCACAGTCGGCCCGGACGCCCGAGGGCTACTCGACGGGGACGCTCGGCTCGACCTCGCGGCTGCTGGAGCGGATGACGACGGCAAGGCCGGCGAGCAGCAGGACCGCGGCGGGGATCGCGAGCAGCGGGACGCCCTGGCTGAGGAACAGCGCCGCGACCAGTGCCGCGCCGGGGATCTCGAGCAGGATCGACAGCGACACGACCGTGGGGCTGGTGGAGCGCAGGACGAGGTTGAACAGCGTGTGGCCCAGCAGCTGCGCACCCAGGGTGAGGGCACCGAGCAACAGCCACTCCCGGGCGGCGTAGCCGGTGAGCTGCTGGCGGCCGACGAGGCAGACCGCGAGCAGCATCAGGGCGGTCGTGGAGTAGCAGAGCGCGGTGTAGGTCGTCGTCGAGACCGAACGGCGGACCTCGCTGCCGGCCGCGACGTAGAGCGCCGCGAAGACGCCGCCGAGCAGGGCGAGCCCGTCGCCGACGAGCGCCTCGCGGGAGGTGCCGATGTCGACGCCGGTGAGCAGCAGGGCGCCGGCGACCGACAGACCGATGCCGCCCCAGACGGCCCGGCTGACCGTGACCCCCTGCCAGCGGGCGATCAGTGCTCCCCACACCGGCTGCGTCGCGACCAGTGCGGTGGCCGTCGCGACCGAGGTGAGCTGCGCGGCCGGCACCCAGGTCGCGAAGTGCAGCGCGAGGAAGAGCCCGGCCCACCCGATGAGCCGCAGCTCGCGGCGGTCGAGCCCGCGCAGCTCCGCGCGGCGGGTGAGCAGCACCGCGGGCACGAGATAGCCCAACGACATCGCGTTGCGCCAAAAGGCGATCGCGAGGGCGGGTGCGGTGATCGCCGCGATGAGCGGACCCGACGTCGACACCGCGACGAGGGCGACCGAGAGGTAGACCGCATCGACCCCGGTGGGACGCCCGAGGGCGGGGACGTCGCGCAGCGCGGTGCTCATCCGCTCTAGGGTGCCAGTCGTGAGCAGCGGGGTCGTCGCGGAGGCCACCCGACGCAGCGGGCTGGTCTGGGTCGACGGGCAGCCGGTCTGGCACGTCTGGCACGACGACGCGGCCTGGGTCGTGACCGGCGGCCTCGAGCAGCGCCTCGTCGTCGGCTCGACCGCCGTCGTCGACGTCCGCAGCCGCGACCGCCAGGCCGACCTGCTCGTCCGCTGGGTCGCCGCCGTCACCGAGGTCGCCCCTGGCTCGGCCGCGTGGGACGCGGTCGTGCCGCTGCTGCGGGCGGCCCGGCTGCACTCCCCCGACGGCGCGGCCGCACCCGAGCGGTGGGCCCGGGAGTCACGGGTGCTCCGGCTCGATCCGACCGGTGAGGAGCTCCCGGTCACCGACGAGGAGCGCGTCGTGACGACCCGCTCGCCCGGCCAGCGCTGACCTCCCCGACAGCGCAGCTGTCAGCTCAGCGGGGCGGAGGGTGGAGCTCGCCGCTCGCGACGGGGACGACGTCGCCCTCGACGGTGGCCCGCACCGCCCGCCCGCCGTCGACGGTCACGGTGCAGCGCAGCTCCGACGGCCGGCCCATCTCGACGCCCTGCGTCACGACGTAGCCGGTCGTGCCGTCACCGATCCGGCCGGTCGCGGCGAGGAAGACGCCGTAGGCGAGCGCCGCCGACCCGGTCGCCGGGTCCTCGGGGACACCGACCTCCGGGACGAAGACGCGGCTGGCCGCGGCGCCATCGGCCCAGGACGTGACCGACAGGCCGGTGCCGAGGTCGAGCCTGCGCAGCGCCGCGACGTCGGGGACGGCCTGCGCGACCGCCCCGGGGCGCACCGGCAGCACGGTGAAGTCGATGCCGCAGCCGGCCCGGCCCGCCTCGCCGTCGAGGTCCGCCTGCTCGAGGCCCACGGCGGCGAGCAGGTCTCCTGCGGGCACGACCCCGGCGTACGACGGGGTGCCTCCCGTCAGCCGCGCCCCGCCCGTGGTGACCGTCACGGGCAGGTCGCCCGCTCCGCACTCCTGCACGACGTCACCGGCCGGGATACGGCGGAGCCGGTGCAGCACCCAGGCCGCGCCGACCGAAGGGTGCCCCGCGAAGGGCAGCTCGACCTCGGGGGTGAAGATGCGCAGCCGGTAGTCGCAGCGGTCCGAGACCATCGCGAACGCGGTCTCCGACAGGTGGAACTCCCGTGCGATCGCCTGCAGCTGCGCGGTGTCGAGGTCGTCGGCGTCGAGGACGACGGCGAGCGGGTTGCCGGCGTAGGGCGTCGCGGTGAAGACGTCGACGACCTCGTAGTGCAGGGTCGCGCTCACGGCATCACGAGGCCGCCGTCGACCGGCAGGGTCACACCGGTGATGTAGGACGAGGCGTCGCTGGCGAGGAAGACGACCGCGGCGGCGAGCTCGGCGGGGTCGCCGAAGCGGCCGGCCGGCGCGAGCATCTTGACGAGCTCACCCTCCTTCGGGTCCATCTCGTCGGTCATCTCCGACGGGAAGAAGCCCGGCGCGACGCAGTTGACGCGGATGCCCTTGCGCGCGGTCCACTGCGCGGCCAGGTCACGGGTCAGGCCGATGACGCCGGCCTTCGACGAGGCGTAGGCCGCCTGCGGCAGCCCCATCGAGCGCAGGCCGAGGACGCTCGAGAGGTTGACGATCGCGCCTCCGGGCCGCGCGACCCGGGCGAAGGCCTGCGCCATCCAGTAGGTGCCGTGCAGGTTGACGTCGACGACCCGGGAGAACTGCTCGGGAGTCTCCCGGGTGCCGGGGACGGCGCTCGCGACACCGGCGTTGTTGATGAGCACGTCGACGCCGCCGAGCTGCTCGACCGCGGCCGCGACCAGCGCGGTGCAGTCCTCGGGCTTGGTCACGTCGGTCTCGATGCCGATCCAGCGCCGACCGGCCGCCTCGACGAGGGCGCCCGTCGCGGGCAGCCGGTCGACCCGGCGGGCACCGAGCGCGACGTCGGCCCCCGCCTCCGCGAGGGCCTGGGCGATGGCGACGCCGAGCCCGGAGGAGGCGCCGGTGACGACGGCGACCTTGCCGTCGAGGCGGAACTTGTCGAGCACGGTCACGGGGTCCTCCTGGACACGCACGGGGGGTCGGCTGCGTGCGTCGGATGATGCCCCAGGCCGGGACTGCCCGCGGCGGTAGCCTCCCCGGGTGAGCACCGCCACCCGCGTCTTCGTCGCACGGGTCGCCGGGCTGCTCGTGTTCAACCCCGACGGCGACCAGGTCGGCCGGGTCCGCGACGTCGTGGTCGCGCTGCGGATGGGCCGCGACGCCCCGCGCGTGCTCGGCCTGGCCGTGGAGATCTCGGCCCGTCGCCGCATCTTCGTGCCGATCGGCCGCGTCACCTCGATCGACCCCGAGGCCGTGCTGCTGTCGACGGGCACGGTGTCTCTGCGCCGCTTCGACAAGCGCCCCGGCGAGACGCTCGTCCTGTCGGAAATGCTCGACCGGCGGGTCACCCTCCTGCAGTCCAAGGAGGAGGTCGTCGTCGTCGACGTCGCGATGGAGCAGACCCGCACCGACTGGCTGCTGACCCGTGTCGCGGTCCGCCGCGGCGGGCGCCGCCGCAAGGGCGAGCTCGTCCAGGTCGCCTGGGACGAGGTGTCGGGCTTCTCCGTGGAGGAAGGCGGCGAGCAGGGCGCGGCCAACCTGCTCGCGGTCTTCGAGAAGCTGCGGCCCGCCGACCTCGCCACCGTCATGCACGACCTGTCCGACAAGCGCCGCCGCGAAGTCGCCGCGGCGCTCGACGACGAGCGGCTCGCCGACGTCCTCGAGGAGCTGCCCGAGGACGAGCAGGTCGAGCTGCTCGGTGGCCTCGAGGACGAGCGGGCCGCCGATGTGCTGGAGGCGATGTCGCCCGACGACGCCGCCGACCTGCTCGGCGAGCTGCCCGAGGCCGAGGCCGCGCGCCTGCTCGAGCTGATGGAGCCCGACGAGGCCGCGCCGGTCCGCCAGCTGCTCGCCTACAGCGATGACACCGCCGGCGGCCTGATGACGAGCGAGCCGGTCATCCTCGGCGCGACCGCGACGATCGCCGAGGCGCTCGCCCGCATCCGCTCCGCCGAGCTCCACCCGGCGCTGGCCGCCCAGGTCTTCGTGGTCCGGCCGCCCTACGAGACCCCCACCGGGCGCTACCTCGGGACGGCCCACTTCCAGCGACTGCTGCGCGAGCCGCCGTCCTCGCTCGTCTCGAGCGTCACCGACACCGACATCGACCCGCTCGCCCCCGACTGCCCGCTGCCCGAGGTCACGCGACACCTGGCGTCGTACAACCTGGTGGCGGTGCCCGTCGTCGACTCCGAGTCGCGGTTGCTCGGCGCGGTGACCGTCGACGACGTGCTCGACCACCTGCTGCCCGAGGACTGGCGGGAGAGCCGCCGGGCGGACGAGCGGACCGGTTCCGGTGGCTGAGCGGCGGTCGCGCCTCGACACGCCTGCCGACCCGCGCCGCCAGCTCCGCCCGAGCTACGACCCGGAGGCGCTGGGGCGCTTCAGCGAGCGGATCGCGCGCTTCCTCGGCACCGGCCGCTTCCTCGTCTACCTCACCCTGACCGTCGTCATCTGGCTGGCCTACAACAACTTTGCGCCCGCCGACCTGCAGTTCGACCCGCGGGTCAAGAACTTCACCCTCCTCACGCTGCTGCTGAGCCTGCAGGCGTCGTACGCCGCTCCGCTGATCCTGCTCGCCCAGAACAGGCAGGCCGACCGGGACCGCATCAGCCTCGACGAGGACCGCAACCAGAACGCGCGCCTCATGGCGGAGGTGGAGTACCTCACCCGCGAGATCGCCTCGCTGCGCCAGGCGCTCGGTGAGGTCACCACGCGCGACTACCTGCGCGAGCAGCTGCGCGAGGTCACGACCCAGGTCGAGGCCGCCGTCGCCGGACCCGACTACGAGAGCCCGAGCCGGGCCGAGCGGGAGGAGCGCGAGGAGCGGGCGCGCCGCAAGAAGCGCAAGCGCCAGCGCGACGAGGCGGCCCGGCAGGAGCCGGCCAGCCTGGGCGAGCCCTTCGCCGGGGAGAGCGAGCATGGCTGACGGGCTTCACCCCAAGCCAGGTGACGCCGAAGCACCAGGAGTGAGCCCTGTCCCCGCAGTGAGTGCTGAGCCGGTCGCGGCTGCCCCGGCCGTCGTGCCGCGCGACCGCCTGCGCATCGGTGAGGTCCTCGTCGCCCAGGGCGTGCTCACCGAGGAGCAGCTCGGGCAGGTCCTGCGGTTGCAGAGCGACACACCGCCCGGCACCCCGCGCAAGCGGCTCGGTCAGGTCGTCATCGACGCCGGGCTGTCGACCGAGAAGCAGGTCGCGGAGGCGCTCGCGGGCGCGCTCGGTCTCGAGCTGGTCGACCTCGGTCGGGTCCTCGTCGTCCCCGAGCACGTCCGGCTGCTGCCCCGTGCCGTCGCTGAGCGCAGCGCGATCCTCGTCCTCGAGAAGACCGGCACCCGGGTCAGCGTCGCGGCGTCGGACCCCACCAACGTCGTCGCCCTCGACGACGTCAAGCTCTACACCGGGGCCACCGAGCTGTCGGTCGTCGTCGCCACCGACAGCCAGGTCCGCGACCACCTCGCCCGCGCCTGGTCGCTGTCGGAGGACGCCGCAGGCGTGAGCACGCTGTTCGAGGGCATGAGCGAGGACGCCGAGACCGAGGCGGAGGTCGCGGCCCAGGCCGTCGAGGCCGCTCCCATCGTCCGCCTCGTGGACGTGTTGCTCGCCGACGCCGTGCGGGCGCGTGCCAGCGACGTGCACGTCGAGCCGCAAGCCACGGACCTGCGGATCCGCTATCGCGTCGACGGCCTCCTGCGCGACGTCATGACGGTGCCGCGCAACGCGCGCGCCGCCGTCGTCAGCCGCATCAAGATCGTGTCCGGGCTCGACATCGCCGAGAAGCGACGCCCGCAGGACGGCCGCGCCAAGCTCACCGTCGACGGGCTCACCGTCGAGGCGCGCGTCTCGACGCTGCCGACCCTGCACGGCGAGAAGGTCGTCATCCGGCTGCTGCCCCGTGCCGAGAACGTCCCCCTGCTGACCAAGACCGGCCTCACCCCGTCGCAGCAGGAGACCGTCGGCCACGCACTGGTCCAGGCGCAGGGGCTGGTGCTCATCACCGGCCCGACCGGGTCGGGCAAGACCAACACGCTCTACGCCGCGATCCAGCAGGTGTCGACGCCGGACCGCAACATCGTCACCCTCGAGGACCCCGTCGAGGTGCAGGTCGCCGGCATCACCCAGGTGCAGGTGCACGAGCGGTCCGGCCTGACCTTCGCCCGCGGCCTGCGCTCGATCCTGCGGCAGGACCCCGACATCGTGCTCGTCGGAGAGGTCCGCGACCAGGAGACTGCCGAGCTCGCCCTGCAGGCGTCGCTCACCGGCCACCTCGTCCTCACGACCCTGCACACCAACGACGCGGTCAGCGCCATCACCCGCCTGGTCGACATGGGTGTCGAGCCCTTCCTCGTCGCCTCGTCGCTGTCGCTGGTCATCGCGCAGCGGCTCGTGCGGCGCCCCTGCGCGTCCTGCGTCGCCGACTACGTCCCGGCACCGCGCACGCTCACCCTGCTGGGTCTGAGCGACGAGGACCTCGTGGGCTCCACTCCCCGGCGCGGCAAGGGCTGCTCGGAGTGCGGCGGCACCGGCTACCGCGGCCGCATCGGCATCTTCGAGGTGCTCCCGGTCACGGCCGGGCTGCGCAAGGTGCTGCTGTCGTCCCCGACGGAGGCCGCGATCGGCGCTGCCGCGCGCGAGCACGGCATGACGACGCTGCGAGCGGCCGCTCTGGCCGCCGCCCACCGGGGGGAGACGACCTACGAGGAGGTCCTGCGCGCGACCCACGTCGACACGGTCTCCGGGCCGCGCTGCCCCGCCTGCTCGCGGGCCCTTGCCGACGACATGCTCTGCTGCCCGTGGGACGGCACCACCGTGTCGCGCGGGCACTGCGTCAGCTGCGACCGGGCGCTCGACGCCGAGTGGACGACCTGCCCCTACTGCCGCACTGCCGTCATCGACGTGGACAAGCGCGTCCCCGTGCCCGCTCCGGTGGAGGCCACCCTGCCACGCCTGCTCGTCGTCGACGACGACCCGAGCGTCTGCGCCTTCGTCGAGGCCGCCCTCGCCGGCTCGGCCGAGGTCGTGTCGGTCTTCGACGCCGACACGGCGCTGTCCCGGGTCGGCTCGGAGCACTTCGACGCGGTCCTCGTCGACAACGGCCTGCCCGACCTGTCCGGCGTCGAGTTCATCCGGCTGCTGCGGGGCGACCCCAAGACCCTCAACCTGCCTCTGGTGCTCTTCACGGGCACCGACTCCCCCGAGGTCGAGCAGGCCGCCCGCCGCGCCGGGGCCGACGACTACCTCGCCAAGCCGGTCGAGCCGCTGCTGCTCGAGGAGCGGGTTCTCGGGCTGGTACGACGCGAGACGCGCTCGCTGCCGACCGCTGCCGGCTGACGGACCCCACCACCGCCGGGGGGTGCGCCCGACCCGGCGCACGTAGGCTGGGAGTCGCCCTCCCCTGCCTGAAGGAACCCCGTGTCTGACGCTCTGCTGGCTGCCCTGTCGACCGTGCAGGACCCCGAGATCCGCCGCCCGCTCACCGAGCTCGGCATGATCAAGTCCGCCGAGGTCGACGCCGACGGCACCGCCCGCGTGGCCGTGTGGCTCACCGTCGCGGGCTGCCCGATGAAGGAGACGCTCACCCGCGACATCACCGCCGCGGCGCTGCGCGTCGAGGGCGTGACCACCGTGTCGGTCGAGCTCGACGTGATGAGCAGCGATCAGCGCAAGGAGCTGCAGACGCTGCTGCGCGGCGACTCCCCCACGCGCGAGATCCCCTTCGCGCAGCCCGGCTCGCTGACCCGCGTCTACGCCGTCGCGTCCGGCAAGGGCGGCGTCGGCAAGTCCAGCGTCACCGTCAACCTCGCCGCCTCGATGGCCGCCCGCGGTCTGTCCGTCGGCGTCCTCGACGCCGACATCTACGGCTTCTCGGTGCCGCGCATGCTCGGCGTCGAGCACCGGCCGACCCAGGTCGAGCAGATGATCCTGCCGCCGTCCGCGCACGGCGTGAAGGTCATCTCGATCGGGATGTTCACCAAGGACAACACCCCGGTCGTGTGGCGCGGGCCGATGCTGCACCGCGCGCTGCAGCAGTTCCTCGCCGACGTCTACTGGGGCGACCTCGACGTCCTGCTCATGGACCTGCCGCCCGGCACCGGCGACGTCGCGATCTCGGTGGCGCAGCTCGTCCCGAGCGCGGAGATCCTCGTCGTGACGACGCCGCAGCTGGCCGCCCAGGAGGTGGCCGAGCGGGCCGGCTCGATCGCCCTGCAGACCCATCAGCGCATCGTCGGCGTGGTGGAGAACATGAGCTACCTGCCGTGCCCGCACTGCGGTGACCGCATCGACGTCTTCGGCTCCGGCGGCGGGCAGGCGGTGGCCTCGTCGCTGTCGCAGCGGCTCGGTGCCGACGTCCCGCTGCTTGGCCAGATCCCGCTCGACCCGCGCCTGCGCGAGGGCGGCGACAGCGGCCAGCCGCTGGTGCTGGCCGACCCCGACGCCGTCGCGAGCAAGGAGCTGACCCGAGTCACCGAGGCGCTGGTCGGCAAGCCGCGCGGCCTGGCCGGGCTCTCCCTCGGCCTCACCCCCGCCGGGCGGTAGCCCCCGGGTCGACGCCGGTCGGCTCAGGTCGTCTCGGGGTCCCAGGGCGCGCTCTCGCCGCTGGCGAGCGCGCGCTGCCGTGGTGGGCCCGGCACGTCGTCGGGGTCGTCCTCGAGCAGGTGCTTGCGCACGAAGGTCTTCGGGTGCAGCGACGCGAGGTCGAGGTCGCCGACCTCCGGACCGAGCTCGGTCTTGAGGTCGTCGGTCAGGCCCTTGAGGGTCTTGCGCAGGTTGCGCAGCATCTTGGCGGCGTCGGCAGCGACGCTGGGCAGCCGCTCGGGCCCGAAGACGAACAGCGCGAGCACGGCGACGACGAGCAGCTCACCGAAGCCGAGGTCACCGAAGGGCACGGGACGAGCCTAGAGGGAGCGACGCCCGGGGGCGCGTCCGTTCACCGGGCGTTCTTCTCCTGGAGGACCACGTCAGCGGTCTGCGTGCGGCCGTCGCGGACGAAGGTCACCTCGACGGTCTCGCCCACCTTGTGCTCGCGGATCGCCACGATGAGCTCGTCGACGCTGCTCACCTCGGTGCCGTCGAGCTCGGTGATGAGGTCGCCCTGCTCCAGGCCGGCCTGCTGGGCGGGGCCGCCCTGCACGAGCCGCCCGATGCGGGCCCCCCGGGTGCCGCTGCCGCTGACGGTCGCCGCCTCGATGCCGATCGCGGGGTGCGTCGCCCGGCCGGTGCGGATGATCTCCTCGGCGACCGAGCGGGCCTCGTCGACGGGGATCGCGAAGCCGACCCCGATGCTGCCGCCCGAGTCACCGGACAGACCGCTGCCGCCGAGCGTCGCGATCGCGGAGTTGATGCCGATGACCTGGCCGGCGGCGTCGACCAGCGCGCCACCGGAGTTGCCGGGGTTGATGGCCGCGTCGGTCTGGATCGCGTTGAACAGCGGGATGCCGGAGCCGTCCTCGCCTGGCACCCGCACGGTGCGGTTGAGCGCGCTGATGATGCCCGTCGTGACGGTGCCGGCGAGGCCCAGCGGCGAGCCGATCGCGATCACGGGGTCGCCGACGACCAGGGCCCGCGACTGCCCCAGCGTCGCCGCCGGGTAGGTACGGCCACCGGTCATGCGCAGCACGGCGAGGTCGGTCTCGGGGTCGCGCCCGACGATCTCGGCGGTGACGTCGGCCTCGTTGGCGTCGTTGAAGGCGACGGTGATCTCGCCACCGCGCGCGGCGGACTCGACGACGTGGTTGTTGGTGAGGACGTAGCCGTCGCTGCGGATGACCACACCCGAGCCGGTGCCGCTCCCGTCGAGGCCGCGCACGCTGATGCTGACGACACTGGTCAGCACCTTCGCCGCGATGGCGGCGACGGAGCCGGGGGCCCGGTCGACGACCTGCGTCGTGGAGCCCGAGCCGAGGCTCGCCGACGGGTCGAGCAGGTCGCGCTCGCCGGTGCGCGCACCGACGTAGCCGCCGGTCAGGCCGGCGACCAGCGCCGTGGCGACGACGGCCGCGGCGACACCCAGCCCGCGGCGGCGGACCGTCGGCTGGCTGCTCGGCTGCCCGATCGTGTCGGTGGGGTAGCCCCAGGCCGGTGCGCCCGACGGCGGCGCTCCCCAGCCGGGAGCGGCGTACGACGTCGGGGCCTGCGGGTCGCCCCACCCGGTCGCAGACGAGGCAGCGGCCGCAGAAGTGGACCCAGAAGTGGACCCGGCGGGGGCGTCCTCGGGGCGGCTCCACCACGGTCCGGGCGGCGGGGTCTGCGGGGCGGTCGGGTCAGGGGTCTCGCTCACCGGTCTACCTCCAGGCACGTCAGCGTCGAGACCAGCGTCCCCGAGCGGCCGTGAAGCCCGCGTGAGCGGAGCACTCCGGCCAGGGTGGCCCCCGTCACAGGCTGACCGACGCTGGTAGGCGCGATCGACGGTCTAGCAGCGCCCGGAGAAGGCCGCTGCGCGAAGCCGCTCAGATACCTGGTGGAACTGCTCGTCCATGGGACGAAGGGGCAGGGCCGTCTTCCCGGACAGCACGTCCTGGGCGACGCGTGTGGTGGTCTCCGACAGCGCACCGAAGCCTTCCACCAGGTAGCGCGGCCCCTCGACGGCTTCCGCAGGGCGCGCGGTCCGACGGAGCACATCGGCCAGCTCCCCGCCCTCGAGGCGACCGTCAGCGAGCGGACCGGTCTTCGGGGCCACAGCTCGCGGGGCACGCGTCGCCAGTGCGGTGCCGGACGCACGCCCGCCCAGGACGGCACGGGCATGGTCGACGAGCACAGCAGCGCGCCCTGCCGTGCGGGGGGTGGCTCCCGACGTACCCCCGAAGTGCGTGCCACCACTCAGCGCATCGGGCGAGGCCGCCTGGAAGGAGAAGAGCTCTGCGGTCTCGTAGGGGCGCACGACGTTGCCGAACGCGTAGAAGGGATCTGACTCCTCCACGTGGCCCGGCAACCAGGTACGTCCAGCAGCATCCGCCCCGCCCACCTGGTAGACCTCGGGCAGCCCGTTCGGCGACACGACCGCCTCGGGCTGGTCGCTGGTGTTGCCGGAGGAGCTGAAGAACAGACGGCCCGAGGCGATGTAGGACCGCACGGGCCGGGCACCCAGGCAGACAGGGGTGTCTGCGGGCTCCGAGGAGTTGGGGCTCCGCACCGCGTAGACGCTGGTGGACGCGACATCGATCCATGCTGACTGCGTGGCCAGCCAGTCGAAGCCCGCGGGCTCGACACCGGGGATGTGCACCGCCCAGGCGCGGGGGGCCGTGCCGTAGCGCCGCCCGATCGCCGAGCTGATCACGCCTGTCGCATGGAGCCGGTCCTCGCCGAGGAAGTCCTCCTCGCCCGTGACGGAGTAGAGCAGCAGACGCGTACCTCGTACGAGGTAGAGAGTCCCCGCCTTGGGCGAACCCAGTGGCCCGGCCCGAAGCGCAGCGAGCCGGCTCGCGAAGTCACCACTGGTGGGCAGGGCGACCACGACGGGTCGGGGCATGCCCGCGGGGAGGACCAAGGGTCCCGTCAGCGCGAAGTCGTCGTGCAGCACGTTGACAGCGTCGGACTCACCGACGATGCCGATGACGGCCGCCGACCGAGCAGGTAGGGGGGACCTCGCCGTGGACGACGAGGCGACGACGACGTCCACTGCCAGGAGGCAGGCGCACAGCGCGAGCCAGGTCCGCCACGTCCTCATGCCGTGGACAACGCTCACGGCACTCATGGGGTGCGGGCCGTTGCGAAACGTGCAACGGCGGCGCGCAACACAGGCGGCGCCTCGCGTCGGAGTCGCGGTAGATCGGTATCGACAACCGAGAGAACCACGAGGTGACCGGGACCTTCCAGGATGGCGAGCAGACTGTGCACGTCCAGCTCACCACGTCGAAACCGAACCGAACCTGACACGGCAGCCGTCGTGCTGGCCCACTCATCGTGCCGCATGTCGATGACCAGGGTCGGGTCGCTCGCTGACGTGTAGCTGCGGCACTCGCGCAGTGCTCGGCGGAACTCGTCAAGGGCGCTGGCTGCGCCGTCGCCCCGGTACGCCAAGGAGTCCTGCTGCACACGCAGCCCATCCGTCCGACGGATGAGCTCGGTGGCCGCGCGGCCTGTCACGAGTCCTTGAGACTGGAAGGGACCGAAGCAGTACTCGTAGCTGGCTTGGGTGTCCTCGGCGGATCGACCGTCGAGATCGTCCCACTCCTTTCCCAGGTCCTGACGCACGAGTAGCGCGCCCTCCACATCAACGGGACGCGTCGTCGTCGCCGAGCTCGAGTCGCCACGGCTAGGCACCGAGGAGGGATCGGCACGGGGTGAGGCAGGCCCCAGGACAGGGGCGCGCCGAGCAGACGCAGACGGGACCGCCGTCGTCGTGCCCACCTCATCCTGGACCTTCGGCAGCGCGCGGCCAGGTGTCTCGCTGACACGGCTCTGGTCGAGCGCGGCCTCCTGGGCGCCACCACCGCACCCCGCCGCCCAGATCGTCGCGAGCAGGATCCAGACCACAGTGCGGCGACGTGGCGCGAAGCTACGCGCCGGGTTCATCACGATCTTCGATCGCCGCCTGCGAGAACGGCGTCGTTCGGGCGACCAACCACCCGGGAAGGCCGGCGATCACGCGCACGGGTCGATCATGATCGACGTTGCGCTGCTGTCGTAGTCGACCGTCGACTTCGTCGGATCGCTGTAGTCCACGTCGATGGTGATCGTCGGTCCATAACCCGTGACCTCGGGCCGACAGGGCAGGGGGTCCGCAGCGGCCGCTGTGCAGCCGAGGCAGAGTGCGGCGAGGGGACCCGCACAGACGACGGCGAGACGAGCAGCGGGACGGGTTGTCATCATCGTTCTCCTGCGCTTGTGGAAGTCACGTCAGGGGGATGGCCGCTGACGGGTCCGTGGACCGGAGGCCGATGGGGCCTCCGGTCCACGTTCGGTGTCGACTACGGGCAGTCGACCGACGCGCCGAATCCGCCCTTCTGCGTGACGCCGGGGCGCGGAAGGGTGTTGATCGTGACGTCCGGGCCGTAGTACGAGTGCGTGCACCCCGTGGTCGGGTTCTTGAACGTCAGCAGGGTCTGGGCACTAGCGGGGTTGGACATGAACGTCCCGGCCGCGATGCCCGTGATGGCGAGGATGGTGAGTGCGCGACGCATGTGATCTCCTTCTGGGTCCACCCGGGGATCTCCGGACCGTCGTACACGGCGGCGCACACAGGCGATTACGGGCCTGTTGTTGCACATTCCGCAACAGGCGTCACGGCACAGCCGCAGGATGACGCTCGGCGACGTAGAAGGCTCACGCGACGTGGCGGCCTCACGGGCGACACGCCGCGATCGAGGGGTGGTAGCCGACCGTGGGAAGATCGACTTCTATGACCACACAAGCGGGAAGGACGATGGGCGGGATCGCGTCCGCCGACGCTGGCCCGGTCAAGCCTGCGAAGAGGACCACAGCGAACACGGACACGGCGCCAGCACGAGACTGGAGAGATGGGTTCATGACCGGTACACGCGGGCCCTCGACAGCGCTTACAGCGCGCGCCCTCGACGATGTCTGGCGCACAGTGGAGCCCCGCCTTCGGAGGTACCTGCTCGCACGCAGGGTGCCCGCCGTCGACGTCGACGACGTCGTGCAGGAGGTCGCCCTCCGAGTACTCGTGCACAGCCCCGACTACGACGGCGCGGACGATCTCCTTCCTTGGTGCATCACCGTGGCCCGCAACGTCGCCACGGACGCGGTGCGCGCGGGCGCGCGTCGAGCGCCGGCCGATCTGACGCCCGACGTGCCGGCGGCAGACGACGTCGAAGGACAGGTCGCGGCTCGACTGGAGCTGGAGCGGACCTTGGCAGCCTTGAAGACACTGACGTTCCCTGACCAGAGGGCGATAGTCGAGGGCATCGATCAAAGCCGCCCCTCCCATGACCGAACAACATCCGTCCGCCTCTCGGTGCGGCGGCATCGTGCCCGCCAGCGCCTGCTGGCCCTCCTGGCGGCCATGGCGGCCTGGGCGTGGGGCTCCCTCCGGAGACTCCGACCTACGACGGTGGTCATGGCCGCTGGACCACTAGCGCTCGCAGCGAGCATCTCGGTAGCGCTTCCGTCGATCAGTGTCGCCCCCCCCGGCACCCGCTGCCGTGACTGCACCCGAGATGACAAGGGCACCCGCCGGCTCACTTCTCCTACCGGACAGCCCTCCCGGGTCCCCGTCCCCCACCGCTGGTGCGACCGCAACCGCACAGTGGGCTCTGAAGGCTGCGCACCCACCCAGGACTCCCTCGTTGGGGGCGTCGCTGCCCACAGGCGAAGGGGTACTGGTGCGCGCGGAGGACGAGAGCACAGACCGCCGTCGCGGCTCCCTGTGCGTCGACGGCTTTCCCGTCGTCGGGGCCAGGTGCGTCGTGATAGCCAACCGGTCTCACTCGCACCGAGGTGCGGACGCTGCCACCGCGGCGCACGCAGCGCTGTCGAAGGCGGCCACTGCGGCAAGCACGCGCCCTGCAGGCTCGATGAGCTCCTGACCCAGCGGCGTCAGACGCACCTCACCGCGAGTGCGGTCCAGCAGCGGCGCGCCCAGCTCCCTCTCGAGCTGGTTGACCAGCCGGCTCACTGTGGAGGTCGATACGTAGAGCTGTCGAGCCGCCTTGCCGTAGTGCAACCCGTTGACAACGGCCAAGAAGGCCTCCACCTGCCGTAGACGCATCCCCACTCCTCCTTCGCGTGGGTGCACGTGTCGGTCGACCAATGATTACGTGCTCTCCTGACGTCCCTGGACGCTGGAGAGGCTGAGGGGCGACCTTCCTCGACCTCGTCGCCTCCACGTCGATGGTCGGCCCTCACGCATGAGCGAGGTCGGAACAGCAGTGATGGAGGGGTGTCAACCGAAGGGGTTGATCCAGCCGGCGACCCGGCTCGCGCCCCGACCGACGCGGTCGAGCACGCCGTCGCGCGGCTGCTCGTGGGGCAGCGCGGTGACGGCGGCGCGCACGGCCTCGGCGGGCGCGTCGGACAGCAGCGTGAAGGTCTTCCCGGCCGCGGACCAGACGACCCGCTCGGGGGCGGTGTCGCGCACCCACACCGTCGCCCCGTCGACCAGTTCCTCGCGGAAACCCACGCCGGGCGGGCCGTCGAGGCTGCCCGGCTGGGCGAAGACCGAGGTCGTGGACAGCCCGTCGCTGTAGGACAGGTGCATCACGCGGTGGTCGCCACCGCCGCCCCCATCGTCACCGCCACCCCCGTCACGGGTGCGGGCGTCGACGAGGGCGAAGGCACCCGGCAGGGCGCGCGGCCAGCCGTCGTCGAGATCGTCCACCGACAGCTGCTCGCCCGGAGTCGCCTGCACCGTGCGGACGTCGACGGGAGAGCCCGTCACTCGCAGGTCGGTGAAGGCGCTGCTGCGCGTGGTGCGGCCGGCAGCGTCGTACACCTCTCGGCGCAGGACCAAGCCGCTGTCGCCGTCGACCCAGAAGCGGCCGGCGACGGCGGTCGGGTCGTCGTCGCGACGGGCCTCGACGACGTGGGCGGTACGGCCCGCGCAGCCGTCCTGCCCGGTGATCGCCAGGGCGTAGTGCTCTGCGAGCAGGCCGACGAGGCGCTCGTCGAGCAGGTCGGTGCGGACGCTGCGGGTGACCTGCTCGACGTCGGCGCCGTCGGCGGTCGGGGTGACGGCCACGTCGGTGCCGAGGCCGGGCACGTGACGCAGGCGCACCGTCCCCGACGAGGCGCGGCCGTGGCGGTAGCTCGCGACGTACTGCGTGCCGCTGTAGGTGCGGGCGCGGCCAGCTGTCACGGCTGCACCCAGCAGCGCCAGCGCATCCGCCTCCGCCTGCAGGCCCGGGCTGGTCTCGCTCGCCGGGTCGGGCAGCGGGCGGGCGGCGGCCGGGAGTGCGGGCAGGCCGAGCAGCACGGCCCCGGCACCGACGAGCAGCAGGCCGCCCCGACTCACGGGACCAGGTCGGCCGTGACGTGCCCTGCAGGCTGGACCGTGACGGGCACCTCGACGGTGCGGTTGACGTAGTCGACGACGAAGCCGTCACCGGCGGGGTCCACGGGCACGACGGCACCGCTCTGCGGGCCGCCGAGGGCGAGCAGCACACCGACTCCGAGGACGGCCAGCGAGGAGCTCACCGCGGCCCTGCGACGGTGCCGGCGCACGAGTCCGCGCAGGCCGGCGGGCGCGGTCCCGCGGGGCGCCGCTGCCGGCCGGGGTGTGCCGGTGGGGCGTGCTGTCACGCCGACCGGCCGGCCCGTCGCGAGCTGGGCCGTAGGGCGCAGATGGGTGCCGGGCGCGGGGATCGCGAGCAGCCGGGCTGAGAGGTCGGGGGCGGGCGCGGGGCCGGCGAAACCCGACAGCAGGGCCTTGTGGCGACGCTGGGCGTCGGCCTCGGCCCGGCAGGCGGCGCAGCGCAGCAGGTGGGACTGCGCGCGCTCACGACCGTCGTGGTCGAGCTCGCCGTCGACGAGCGCGGCGAGGACGTCGCCGAGCGCGGAGCAGGCCTGCGTCACGGGGCACTCACGACCGACGGGGAGGGTACGACGGGAGCCCGGTGCGCGAGGGCCTCGCGCAGCTGGGTGCGGCCGCGGTGGATGCGGCTGCGGACGGTGCCGATCTTGATGCCGAGGGTGGCCGCGATCTCCTCGTAGGTGAGGCCCTCGAGGTCGCAGAGCACGACCGCGGCCCGGAAGTCCGGCGGCAGGGCGTCCAGCGCCGACTGCACGTCGTGGTCGAAGAGCCTGTCGTCGTAGCGCTCGGCGGGGCTCGGGTCGGAGCTGGCCAGCCGCTCAGCGTCGTCGGGCAGGGCGTCGAAGCGGATGCGTGCCTTGCGGCGCACCTGGTCGAGGAAGAGGTTGGTCGTGATGCGGTGCAGCCAGCCCTCGAAGGTGCCCGGGGTGTAACTCGACAGCGACCTGAAGACCCGGACGAAGACCTCCTGGGTGAGGTCCTCGGCGTCGTGACGGTTGCCGGTCAGCCGGTAGGCCAGGCGGTAGACGCGGGCGCTGTGCAGGCGCACGACCTCGTCCCAGGTGGGCGGTGCCCAGCCGGGTGCGGGCTCGACGGGGGGATCGATGGTGTGGTCGGCGGCGTCGTGCACGGTGCGCTCCTCGTCCGGGGTCACGGTCGGGATCAGGGGGGACTGCGCGGGCGCGGTGTCCAGTGCCGTAGCGAGCACCGTGCCCTCCCTCCATGTTCGCCGTGCGGGTGTGAGCGGACTGTGAAGCGGCGGGACGATCTCGGTGAGCCGTCCGTCACTGTCGTCAACGCGCCCCGCAAGTGCGCCGTTCCCGCCCGGGGCGCCGCTAGGGTGGGTCGGCCCGCGCTCGTCCCCGCTCCCCGCTGCCAGCAGGAGGTCGCCATCGACACCCAGCAGCCCCTCGGCGAGCCCACCGGCGCCGCATCTGCGGGGTCGCAGGACCCGTCCCTCGCCGCCTGGATCACCGAGCAGCAGCCCGAGGACGCCCCGCTGCTCGCGGCCCGCCAGCGCGCGGCCGAGGTCGGTGTCGCCTCGGTCGACGCCCCGACGGGGGCCGCGCTGCGGATGCTCGCCGCGACGGTCGGTGCCCGGTCGGTCGTCGAGCTCGGCACCGGCGCGGGGGTGTCCACCCTGTGGCTGCTGCGCGGGATGCGCCCCGACGGCGTGCTCACCAGCGTCGACAGCGACGGCGAGCACCAGCGGCTGGCCAAGCTGAGCCTCACCGAGGCGGGCACCGCGAGCGGGCGGGTGCGGCTCATCTCCGGTCGGGCGCTGGAGGTCCTGCCCCGACTGTCCGAGGGCGCCTACGACCTGGTCTTCTGCGACGCCTCGCGCTCGGAGACGACCGACTACCTCGCGGCGGCGCTGCCGCTGCTCCGACCGGGCGGGATGGTCGTCTTCGCGGGCGCGCTCGCCGGCGGCCGGGTGGCCTCGCCCTCGGCCCGCGACGCCGACACGGTCGCTGCGCGCGAGCTGTGCCGCGCGGTCCGCGAGGACCCGCGGCTGGTGCCGGCGCTGCTGCCGGTCGGCACCGGCTTGCTCGCCGCGGTCCTGCAGCCCGCCTGAGCGCCGACCTCAGACCAGCGGGCCCTCGGCGCCGGTGGCGGCACCGACGAGGTCCCACTCGGTGATGCTCTCCGGACCGGCTCCGACGAGGTCGGTGACCTTCGAGGGGGCGCTGTGGAAGCGCTCCAGGAACGCCGCGCGGTCCGCTTTACTCGCCCAGACGTAGACGCCCGCGAAGGACTCGCCGGGCACGACCTGCCAGCGCTTCTCGACCAGTCCTGCCATGCCGGTGAAGCGGGCCACCGACTCGTCGCGGACGTAGTCGCGCAGGGCCTGCTCCACGCCGCCGGCCGCTCCGGCGAGCGACCAGCGCACTGTCAGCCCGACCGCCGTCACGCGCTGCGCTTCCGACCGGTCCGGGCGGGGGTGGCGAGCGCCTCGAGCCAGTGCACGAGCAGGCGTACGCCGTAGCCCGTGCCGCCCTTGGTCAGCTCGTCCTCCTCGCCGTCGGACCTGCCCGGTCCGGCGATGTCGAGGTGGGCCCAGGGCCGGCCACCGGTGAACTCCCGCAGGAACAGCGCGGCGGTGATCGAGCCGCCCTGCAGCTTGGTCCGCGGGTCACCGATGTTGCGCAGGTCGGCGATCGGGGAGTCGAGCGCGACGAGGTAGTCCTCGGTGAGCGGCATCCGCCACAGCCGCTCCCCCGACGCGGCACTGGCCGCCTCGAGCTGCGCGGCGAGCCGGTCGTCAGAGGCGAACAGCCCGGCGTGGCGACGGCCGAGCGCGACCGGCATCGCGCCGGTCAGGGTCGCCACGTCGACGATGACGTCGGCGTCCAGCACGCTGTCGGCGTAGGCGATGGCGTCGGCCAGCACGAGCCGGCCCTCGGCGTCGGTGTTGAGCACCTCGACGGTGCGCCCGCCGAAGTGGGTGATGACATCGCCGGGTCGCTGGGCGGTGCCGCTCGGCATGTTCTCCGCAGCCGCGACGAGCACGGTGACGCGCAGCGGCAGCCCCAGGTCCGCGACGGCCCGCAGCGCGCCGAGGACCGCGGCGCCGCCGCCCATGTCGGTCTTCATCGCGAGCATGCCGTCGTTGGGCTTGAGCGACAGCCCGCCGGTGTCGAAGGTGATGCCCTTGCCGACGAGGACGACGTGCGGGCCGCTGCCCCCGTCGTAGCTCGCCTCGATCACCCTCGGCGGTCGGCTGGAGCCCTGCCCGACGGCGAGGACCCCGCCGAAGCCCTCGGCGGCGAGCGCCTTCTCGTCGCGCACCGTCACGGTGAGGCCCTTGAGCAGCCTCTTCGCCTGAACCGCGAGCCAGTCCGGGGTCTTCGACAGCGACGGCTCGTTGACGAGGTCGCGGGCGGCAGCCGTGGCGGTGGCGGTCGTGACGGCGCGGTCGGCCGCGGGCTGGAGCGCCTCGGGCCGCGCGACCACGAGGGTGATGCGCGACAGGACGCGCGGCTCGGCCTTGGCCTTGCGGGTGAAGGAGTACGCCGCGAGCAGCGCACCCTCGGCGAGCGCCCGCAGACCCGCGTCGGTCAGCCCGGTCAGGCCACGCAGGTCGACGGTGAGCGAGGCCGCGCCGCGCGAGCGCCGGGCCACGGCCGCGCCGGCCTTGCGCAGCGCGGAAGGGGCGCCGTCGCCGACACCCACGAGCAGCAGCCGCTCGAGCGGAGCGTCACCGAGGACGGGGGACGAGACGATCTCGCCGGCGTCGCCCTTGGCCTTCTCGCGGGCGAGCAGCCCGGCCGCGTCGGCGAGACCGCTGTCACCGAGCACGGCGACGCTCTCGTCCCCGGCGCGGGTCGGCAGCACGAGGACGGCGGTCTCCCCCGGCGTCGCGGCGAGCGACAGCACGGGCAGGGAGGTCGAGCGGGGCGCTGCCACGGGGTTCTCCTCGAGACGATCCCGGCCGGTGCGCCGACGCCGGAGCGCCGGCAGACCGGCCGGGGGTGAGACGTGCGGGTGGGACCTAGCTGACGACTGCCTTCAGCGCGTCGCCGAGGTTGGTCGCCTCCTCGGCGTTGAGCTCCACGACGAGTCGTCCACCGCCCTCGAGGGGCACGCGCATGACGATGCCGCGACCCTCCTTGGTGACCTCGAGCGGACCGTCACCCGTCCGCGGCTTCATGGCCGCCATGGACCAACCTCCTGGTATCTGGCACGGTCGGCGAATCGACCGTGCGCGTCGTCTTGGTCCATTCTCGCGCACGTCGCGGTCGGCTGCGTGACCGGTCCGTCCGGGTGCCTCCTGCGGAGCCCCCTCGCGGCGTGCCATCCTGCCCCCAGACGGCTGGGAGGAGAGGGCTGTGGACGCGCGTTCCGCGCTGTTCGACCTCTACGGCGACCACCTGCGCACCCGCGGCGGGCAGGCGCCGGTGGCCGCCCTCGTGCGGCTTCTCGCACCGCTCGGCATCCACGCACCGGCGGTCCGTACCGCCATCAGTCGGATGGTCCGGCAGGGCTGGCTGACGGCGGTCCGGCTCGACAGCGGCCCTGGCTACGCCCTCACCCCTCGGGCCGTCCGCCGCCTCGACGAGGCGGGCGAGCGCATCTACCGGACGCGCCGCGCCCAGTGGGACGGCCAGTGGCACCTGCTGGTCGTCCACCCGCCCGCGGGCCGGGCCGACCGCGAGCGGCTCCAGGCCCAGCTGAGCTTCCTCGGCTACGGCTCGATCGGGCCGCAGACGTGGGTGTCGCCGAGACCGGCACCCGAGCTCGATCACGCCCTGTCCGACGCGGGGGCCCGGGCGGACCGCTTCACCTCGGTGCACGACGGCGACTCCCAGCAGCTCATCGCGCGGGCCTGGGACCTCGACGGCCTGGCCCGCTCCTACGCGCTATTCCTCGACGAGTCCGGCGACCTGCTCGGCGCCGACCCGGAGTCGCTCGTCGCGCACCCGGAGGAGGCCTTCGCGGCGCGCAGCCGGCTGGTCCACGCCTGGCGCAAGTTCCTCTTCGTCGACCCCGGCCTGCCGGCGGCGCTGCTGCCCGCGGACTGGCCCGGGGCGAAGGCGGCTGCATGGTTCGACGAGCAGTCGGCAAGACTGCTCCCGGCCGCGCGGACCTTCCTCGACGCGTGCCTCGACCCGGAGGAGTGAGCGTGTCCGACACCCTGCAGCTCGAGCTCGACGGCGCCGTCGCGACGGTGACCCTCAACCGGCCCGAGGGAATGAACGCCCTGACGGTGGAGCTCAAGGTCGCGCTGCGCGAGGCGCTGCAGTCGGTCGCCACCGACGAGCGGGTGCGAGCCGTGGTGCTCACCGGCACCGGGCGGGCCTTCTGCGTCGGGCAGGACCTCAAGGAGCACGTCGGCCTGCTGCAGTCCGGTGACCCGGCGCCTCTGTCGACGGTCGCCGAGCACTACAACCCCGTCGTGACCCTGCTCGCCTCCATGCCCAAGCCGGTCGTCGCCGCGATCAACGGCACCGCAGCCGGCGCGGGCCTCGGGCTCGCCGCCGCCTGCGACTTCCGCATCGGCGCGACCGGCTCGCGCTACACCACCGCCTTCACCGGGGTCGCGCTCACGGCCGACTCCGGGCTGTCGTGGACGCTCCCCCGGCTCGTCGGGTCCGGCCGCGCGACGGCTCTGCTCATGCTCGCCGAGCCGTTCACCTCCGAGCAGGCCCTCGAGATGGGGCTGCTCAACGCCGTCGTCCCGGCCGAGCAGGTGCTGCCCGCCGCGACCGAGCTCGCGCAGCGCCTCGCCGCCGGGCCGACCGCCGCCTACGCCGCGGTGAAGGAGTCGGTCGCCTTCGGCTCCGACAGCTCGCTGGTGGCCGCGCTCGCCAAGGAGGACGAGCTGCAGACCCGCGCCGGCGCGACCGCCGACCACCGCATCGCCGTCGAGGCCTTCCTCGCCAAGCAGCCCCCGGTCTTCACGGGCCGCTGATCCGCGGACCAGCTGATCGCTGGTCGACGCCGTCATGTCGGGGCCGCCCCCACCAGGGCGAACGGCACCTACCCGCTGATGGCGAACAGCGCTTGTCCACGCCCCGCCGGTTAGAACGGCGGCGGCCCCAGCAGCGTGATCCCGCCGTTGGTTGCTGCGCTCTGCCCGATGCGGTCGAAGTCGGTGACCCGCTCCGAACCCTCGAGCGGCTCACTGGCGCCGAGGTAGAAGGCTTCGCAGTCGCAGGAGGCCTGAATGGCCAGGATGCGGGCATGGGCGCTGACGACCAGGAACGCGTGCGGAACGCCGGCCGGCACCAGGACGTAGTCGCCCGTACCGAGCTCGATGTTCTCGCCATCGACGTGGTAGCGGATGTCGCCCTCGAGCACCCACATCGACTCGGCGATCGGGTGCGTGTGCAGGGGAGTGCGCTTGCCGCCGTCCATGGCGATCTCGACGAGGCTGAGCTCGCCGCCGCTGTCCTTGCTGGCGACCTTCCAGGTCCACTCCCCCCCACCGAAGAACCACGTCTTGTCGCCTTCGCCTGCCCGCCGGACGAGGGCTGCCGTCTTCGTCGTCATTGTTCGCTCCTTCGTGGGACTTGAGTACCACGATGAACGTTGCATACCATGAACGCCATGTCAACGCCGTACCTGGAGTCGGGCCGGGCCCGTCAGAAGCAGCGCACACGGGACGCGCTCGTGGAGGCTGCGCGGCGACTGATCGAGGACGGGGACATCCCTCGGGTCGAGGACGTGGCCGAGGCGTCCGGCATCTCTCGGACCACGGCGTACCGGTACTTCCCTACTCAGGCCATGCTGCTCGCGGCCGCCTTCCCGGAGACCACGCGCACGTCACTGCTCAGCGACCCAGCGCCAGCCGCGGTGGAGGATCGAGTTGGCGTCGTTCTCGATGCGTTCATCGACATCATCGAGCGGACCGAGGTCCAGCAGCGCGCGATGCTGAGGCTGTCGTTGGGAGAGCAGCCGCACGAGCTGCCATTGCGGCAGGGCCGGGCCATCGGGTGGATGACTGAGGCGCTCGAGCCGCTGCTGCCTTCGCTGGGGGTGGACGGAGTACGGCGACTCGCGGTCGCTCTGCGCAGCGTCAGCGGGATCGAGACCCGAGTCTGGCTGGCAGATGTGGCCGGGCTCGATGTGGGAGAGATCCGCGAGCTGCAGACCTGGATGGTCCAAGCACTGGTCGCCACAGCAGCGGCCGGGATGCCCGCCAACTCCGCAGAGCCATCCTGACAAGGAGAACGGCGACTATTCGTTGCGAGGACATGCCGCCTGACCTTGCCGGACAGCGCAGGTAGCGAGAGTTCTCCACCCGGTGGCAACCGCTGAGAACGCCGGCTGCCGACGCCATGTAGGGGCGGACCTCTGATTGGGCGGGCTTGTCGAGCCGGGCAGGCGCCACGGATGCCTGCCTCAGGCGGCGGGGATGAGGATGGTCCGGAGGCGGTGGGTGGCTGCTGCGGCGGCGCGGGGCTGTGGTGCGGGTCGGGCTGGCAGGGGTGGTGGCCAGACCTGCTCGGTGTCGTGATCGCTGTCGTGCTCGGCGGGTCGGAAGCCGTGCTGGTCGAGGAGCCGTCCGTCTCGTAGTCGCAGGGTCGCGCCGTCGTGGACACGGGCGTGGCAGCTGCTGGTGCCGTGGCACAGCGGGGCGCAGTTGAGCAGGTCGGTGGTGCCGCCGTGGCGCCACCACAGGGCGTGATGGAGCTCGAGACGGTCAGCAGGGGCTTGGCAGCCGTCGGTCGCGCACTGCCAGTCCCACTCGGTCATGCTCGCGAGCCACTGGGGGTGGGTGAAGACCCGGCTGCCCCGTCCGACGTCGAGCACCGCTGACTCCTGGTCGAGCACTGCCCGGGTCAACGTGGCGTTGCACAGCAGCATGTCCAGCGTGGTCTCCGCGACGGCTGACCCGTCGGGGTAGGTCGCGGGTGGGACCGGGTCCCCGAGCAGCTCCGGGGGCAGAGCGTCGGGCCCGGTGGTGTCGGTGTGTGGGAGGAGCTGCCCGTCGCGGGTGAACAACGGTTCGGTCAGCGGGTCGGGGAGCCGGGCGCCGCTGTCGGGGCACGTCACCGGCACGCCGTAGAGGTCGCGCTGGCTCTGGTGCGCAGCGAGGCGGGCTTCGGGGACAGTCACGACGACCTGCACCCCACGGCCCCGCGTGACGGTCTCGGTCCGGCTCATCCACGCGCTGGCGATCCCGACGAGCGCGTCGACGTCACGCTGCGCGGGGCTTCGGGTGTCACCTGCGGTCTGGTCGTTGCGGCGCCACGCGCTCATCGCGGCCTTCAGGACCTGACCGCTGTGCGGGTCGAGGGTCCCGATGAGGTTCCACATCCCCGCGAAGCCTTCGGTCAGGGAGGCCGTGCGTTCGGTGACCTTGTCGCGGTCCTCGTCCCCGGCTGGCTCCGGGGCCAGAGCCCGCAGGCGCTTGCCGAGCTCGCGTTGGAGCACGAGGGGGTCGGTGAGCTCCGCGAGGTCGCTGAACGCCTGCTCCTGCTCCACCAGCCACTCAG